>JAGAKC010000374.1 GCA_017848155.1 Oscillospiraceae bacterium
AGGGAGATTCCGGGAGAGGAGGAGGATGTCATGCAGCGGATACCCGAGCTTGCACAGCCGTATACCATGTTGATAGCGGATACCTCGGACTCTGCCTGAAGGAACACGCCGCCGATCTTGGGCATACGCTTTGACATGTATGCGGATATCTCTGTCTGGGGAGTTATGGGATAACCGAAGAAGCACTTGCAGCCTGCTCTGATGGCAGCCTCTGCGAGAGCCTCGTTACCTTTCATGAGCTTTCTTTCCATTACTTGTCACCTCCGCTGATGGTTATTGCGCAGTCAGGGCACATCATTGCACACAGTGCACAGCCGACGCATGCGTCGTCGTTGATGCAGACAGCGGTGTGATAGCCCTTTTTGTTCAGCTTTTCCTGCTGGATCTCGACGATCTTCTTGGGACAGGCGGTCACGCACAGACCACAGCCCTTGCAGACATCGAATGCTACATTCATCTTTGCCATTGTTCTGCTCCTTACTTTAGTTTTTTATAATTTGGAATATTGATTCCTCATTTTACATTAATCCTCGAGCCAGTATGGACGCACATACATGTCCACAGGCTTCGTGCCGTCTACTGACAGCTCTCTCTTTGCGGCGGTGAACAGCATCGGCACTCCTGCCGCCCTTGCGCAGGCTTCGGCATACTCCACCGAGCCGAGCACATCCTCTGCGGTAGTTTCCGCGCCGAGGTTCGAGTTATTCACCACTGCGGTCGCTTTGAGCGACGATACAAGCTCTATATCACGCAGCAGCTCCAGCGCTTCATCGGGTGTAGAGGTGAGGTAGCGGAAGCTGTTCACCACGTACAGCATATCGTAACCGAAATTCTTCAATATCGTCGAATACTGACCCAGTGCTATCGCACCTGCGTCGTCGCCGCCCACATCGACTATCACCCTGTCATAGCCACGCAGCAGCGCCGCCATATCAAATCCCAGCGACGGGATATCGAGATTCGTATTTGCAAACTGCGGTGCGACCAGCTCTATCCCGTGCGCCCTGAAAACATCGCCGAAATCGGCGGTGCGGAAGTAGGGATTCACTATATCAAGGTCGATGACGCAGACCTTTTCGCCTGCTTCTGCGTGCTCCACAGCGAGATTCACCGCTATATTGGTCTTACCCGAGCCGTAATGACCCGTGATTATTATTGCTTTGTTCTGCATATCTTCTCCGATCGACCATAGTATACCTCTGTAAAAGGCACCATGCATATGATGCCCGTATCATTTTACATCAATACAATATATATGATAACACAATCGAGCGGTTTTGTCAATCGCTATTGCTTTTCAACATTTCGGTATTTTTCCAAATCTTTTTCGACATATTGTGGTCATTTAGGTGAAATTGTTCATTAAAAGACGGGCGAACTGCGCTTCGCCCGTTTTTTGTATTTCGCACGACCTTAATTGAATTGCGGTCTTTCAGGCTGTGTGGATGTCCGGGGCTTCGCCCCTCGCCCCCACTGGCTTTTTTGAAAAAAAGCCAGCCAAAAAACTTCTGCACCGCTTCGCGGATATTACGCTTCGCTTTAGTAGGGGCGAACTGCGTTCGCCCGTGTTTTTATATTTCGCATCACTTCAAGTGAATTGCAGTTTTTCAGGCTGTGTGGATGTCTGGGGCTTCGCCCCTCGCCCCCACTGGCTTTTTTGAAAAAAAGCCAGCCAAAAAACTTCTGCACCGCTTCGCGGATATTACGCTTCGCTTTAGGCAGCTTCGCTGTAGAGGACGCTTCGCTTTAGTAGGGGCGAACTGCGTTCGCCCGTTTCGTTCAGTCTTTTCGCTCGGGCAGGAACACCACCGCGCCTGCTCCAAGCACCGCCGCAAGCAACGACACCGCTCTCCATACATCTCCGCTGTAGAACTCCCATATCGCCGCAAACCGCTCCGTGTCCCAGAACAGCGCCACACCAACTCCCACCGCCGCCAAAGCCGTCAGCAGCACCGCTCCCGCCGCAATATCCTTGCAGCTTCGCACATGCTCGTCAATTTCCGTCGTCACCCTGTCGCACAGCCGCTCAAGCGCCGTGTTCACAGCCTCCGCCGTCAGCACCGCTCCGATAGTCAGCACAAGCACCGCCCACTCCGCACGGCTAAGCTCATAGAAGCCTGCCGCAAAGAATATCACGAACCCCGCCGCACACAGATGAAAGCGGAAATTCCGCTCATAAAGGCACTGCACAGCGCCGTGTCCTGCGTACAGAAAGCCTTTCAGGAACCTCTTCATCAGCTCTCACGTGTGATGCCGAGCTTTTCCAGCACCTTTTCCTGCTTCCCGAACATCTCCTTTTCCTCGTCCTCGCCGTTCACATGGTCGTAACCCAGAAGATGGAAAAGGCTGTGAGTGATGAGGAAGGCGACCTCCCTGTAAAAGGAATGACCGAACTCCTCCGCCTGCTGTGCCGCACGCTCCAGCGATATCACTATATCACCGAGTAGTATCGCTCCCGTTTCGGGGTCGGTATCGAAGCTCTCCTCATCGCCCAGCGGAAAGGACAGCACATCCGTTGCGCTGTCGATACCACGGTGCTCGTTATTTATCTCACGGATAGCCTCGTTGTCCACAAGCGTCAGCGACACCTGTGCGTCCTCCTCTATGCCCTCCTCCTCCAGAGCCGCCACAGTGCACCGCACCGCAAGCTCCTCTATATCCTCGGGCGGAGCGAGCTTTTCCTGCTCGTTGCTGTAAAATAACTCTATGTTCATATATTACCTCTTGTCCTGTGCTTTTTTTGCGTTCTGTCCGTTGTAGTTGTTGTAGTTGCTGTAATTCTCGTAAGCCTTTACGATATCCTGCACCAGTCTGTGACGCACCACATCCTTGTCGCTGAACCTGTTCTGTGCGATGTCGTCAACATTTTTCAGCACCTTGAGAGCCTCCACAAGTCCGCTTCTGGTAGACTCGGGCAGGTCTATCTGCGTGATATCGCCCGTAATTACCATCTTGCTGTTGAAGCCGAGTCGTGTGAGGAACATCTTCATCTGTTCACGGGTAGTGTTCTGTGCCTCGTCAAGGATTATGAAGCTGTCGTCCAGCGTTCTTCCTCGCATGTACGCAAGCGGTGCCACCTCTATCGAGCCACGCTCCAGCAGGCGGTTGAAGCTCTCCTGTCCGAACATCTCAAAAAGCGCATCGTAAAGCGGTCTTAAATAAGGGTCTACCTTGTTCTGCAGGTCGCCCGGGAGAAATCCCAGCTTCTCGCCTGCTTCAACGGCAGGACGGGTCAGTATGATGCGCTGTATCTCGTGAGCCTTGAACGCACTCACCGCAAGCGCCACCGCAAGGTAGGTCTTTCCTGTGCCCGCAGGTCCCACACCGAACGTGATGGTATTCTTCCGTATCATATCGCAGTACTTCTTCTGTCCCAGCGTCTTAGGCTTTATCGGCTTTCCCGAATAGCTGACGCACACGCAGTCCGCCGACATAGTTTCCACCTCGTCCTCGGTGCCG
>JAGAKC010000375.1 GCA_017848155.1 Oscillospiraceae bacterium
CCTAAGGATGAATTTATCTCATTCATTGAGAAAAGCATCAGAAACGCACAGTAAAGATATCATAATAAAAAATGATCCGCACAAAGCATCGGCATTTGTGCGGATCTCTTTTTTCACATATCAGAACAGCTCTTTTGCAAGCCATACATACGCTGTATCAAGCGCCTCGTACAGGTTTGTCATCTCGCCCTTTCTGATCTTTGTAAGGTCGACCTCCTCTGTTCCTGTGGGAACGAGCTGGACCATTATCTTTGTGGGGATATCGACATCCTGAAACTTCTCGCTGTCACGGATAGTCAGCTTTGTAACGAACTTGTCACCCATGCTTCCGTAGTACATCTCATTGCCGCTGCGAACAAGCGGGAAGCCCCTGTAATAGAAAAAATTGTTTTCAGCCATGTGAATACCTCCGTTATTGATTTATTTATATTTTAGATCCTTATCACCAGTCGAGTCTTATCTCGCCGCCTGTGATAAGCGCATCAAGGTTCTCCAGCAGTCTTTCGGTATACACCTGACGAACCTTGAAAAGCACCTTTCCGTTTACACGGACGATGTTCTTTCTGTCGTCGGAACGATAGAATTCCAGCACATCGTGATCGGTGCCATAGACCTCCTCATATTCGCTGCGGTAATCAAACCGTACAGAAATATAAGGCTCATAGTCGCCCTCAGTAAGGAAAAGCTCATCGCCGACCGCAGAAATAAGCTGCTGATACAGCGCACGGAACTTGTCCCCGTCAAGCTCAAGCTCTCCGTATACAAAAGAATTTTCCTTTGCATCTCCGTTGACCTTGAATAGATACTCCTTATCGGGAGTCGTGATAGTAAGCGTATCTACCGTGTAGATATAGGGAGAAATAGGTCGTCTTGAAACGATATCCTGAAGCGAGAAGGTGTACCACGGAGCAGAATCAGTGGTGAATGCATATACCGCATCACTTCCCTCCATCATTCCGAAGTAACCTGCAACCGTTGTTAATGTGGGAGTTTCCTCATCCTCGGTCTGTGTTTCGGTGATGATCTGATCTCCAAGAAGCAATACTCTTCTCTGACCGCCATATTTGAATGTTACCTTGCAATACGGATCATCAAGACCAGTCTGCTCCAGGAGCTCCTCGTCACTGTCCACCGACACACAGTAAGCTGCTGACAAGCCATACAGACCGTAGCAAATGGTCTGACCCTTCGTGGAATCTACCTCGGCAACAAGAGGACTTGTAATTCTGTGGGAATTGAAGGTCGTGATAACAGAATCAATATCCTGTGCTTCCTCCTGTATATCATACATGTATGACATCTCAACAGGCTCGTCAAGGTCCTTACGCTCTATGATAAGGTAGTCAAGTTCCTTTGGAGAATTTGCATTATAGCCCTCTGTAAGAGTAAGGTTCACAAAGTTTGTTACAGGCTCGTATGCGTCGCCCACAGAATAGAAGCTGACCATCAGGACATTCCTGCTGTCGCCCATACGGCAGTAAACATTATTTGTCGCCGCAGGATTCTGTATGCCGAAAAGCAGCTCTGCAGATGTTCCGTCCTCAAAGGCAATCTCCGCCTTTGCAACAGGCGTTTCCAGACCATACTTCGCAAGGTCCTCGGCATTCTCCTCGACCATCTCGCTCGCAGTAAGTCCTGCAAGACAATTCATAAACGCTTTAATGGTAGTGTCATTATGTTTAAGTCCTGCCATCTCCTCGCTTACCCAGAAATACTGATCCGAAGATGTAACATTTCCGTCGCTGTCGGTGGTGGAAACTACCCTTTTGTCACGCTTGAAAGTATAGCTGCCAAGCTCGTTCGTGATCTTTGCGGACAGGATATCCGTGCCCTCCTTATCGGTCAGGATAAGACTCTTGTCCACCTCGCTGCTTGTCTGCGAGGTGCTTGTGCCGCTATCAGATACAGCAGAGCTTTCCTCGCCCTTCGGCTCAGTCAGCATGAGCACCATGAATACTACGCCAAGCACCAGAAGTACTGCTGCCGCAATAACGATGGCGCGTGTTGATTTTGAAAGCTTTGACATTATCTGTGCCTCCTGCGTACCCAGATCACTATTCCGAGTGCGATAACAACAACAGGGATAACAATGCACAGAACTACAGCAAGTGTATTAGCCTGCTGCGCTGTCATGTCAAATCCGCTTGCAGCAAAGGACTTCGGTGTAATGGTGATACCCTCGTTCCTGCCGCAGATGTTGTTGAACATATTTACGATGAAAGTTCCGTTGTTTGCGTTTGAATACTGTAGGTACTCGGCATTCATAAAGTTCTCCGAGCCGAACACCGCAAGTCTGCTTATATCCTGTGTGGTGCTGTGTACTCTGAACGCAACTATAGCGTCATTATACACACCTGTTTCAACAGTATTCGGATCCCATGACGCATCCTCTTCAATGGGATAGAGATAAGCTCCGTCATAGGATGTCATGATTATCTCCTGCTCTACGCCGCCACGAGCGCCGCCCTCCCATATCTGGATGACAGGACGCATCAGCGCACCATAGGTGTAAAGTCCGTTATTGTAGGTCGAACCTGCGTAAAGCGTGTCGCTTATCTGCTGAACATGTGCAAACGGTGTGATCTGGTTTGCATAGGGGATAACGTAATTCTGGTCGCTCTGACAGATAACGGAATAATCCACCGACATGCCCCAGTCGTTAAGGAAGCCCTCGATATTGGGAGTCCTATGCTGGGATGCGGACGCAAAATACACCACATTCTTTCCGAATGCACCGCCGTTATCAAGGAACTTATCCAGCTTTTCAAGATCGGACACCGCATAGTCGAGCTTAGGTGCGAACATCACCACAAAGTCGATATCCTCATCAACTTTCTCTACCTGAGTAAGATTGATGCTCTCCACATCGTATCCGTTCTTTGAGAGTATCTGAGAAAGCGCAGTGCTGTCCTGCTCCTCATAGCCCTCGGTGAAAGCCACACGTACAGGAGCGTTGTTAGCTGCGAACATCATAGCGGAAACTGCTTCCTGCTCGATATTTGAAACGATGTAATCATAAGGATCGAAGGGAGCGCCATAGTAGCTGTATGCCATATAGGCATTGTAGTACTCCTCATAGTTGTTCACAGTAATATACTCGTTTGAAGTAATTATCCTGTGTCTGCCTGTTTCAGGGCACTCCACAACGATATAGTTCTCGGCAAGAGTTTCGCCCTTGAACTCCTCACGTGCGGTAAATGCGGGATTCTGGTCGATATCAAGATACTCGATGGTTATGCGCTCGTTTGCAAGCTGCATCTTCTTAAGTATCTCGTTTACCTGCTTGTATACCTGATCTGTAGCCTCAAAATTCTGCTCTGTATTGAGAACTGTTATGGTAACGTCCATGTCAAGCTCTTTTACAAAGCTCTCAGTCTTTTCATCAATGGTATAAACGCCTGTGCTTGAAAGGTCGGCGCTGGTGTCAAAACGCTCTGAAAGTATTCCTACGATAACGTTGAAAACGACTATTACAGCGATAAACACTATCGTAAGA
>JAGAKC010000376.1 GCA_017848155.1 Oscillospiraceae bacterium
GGAAGTGCGATGCGTGAATACATCGCCACAGCTGATGCGTTGAAAAAGGGCGAGGCAGAGCTTAAGCTTGGTAAAGTGACCGCAGATGATATCCGCTCACTTGAAGCAGAAAAGACCGCAGCGTATATGACCGCATATCAGGCGAAGGCTGATTATGCAAAATCACTTCTGGAGCTTGATAAGGCAAGCAGTGGTGCACTGACTAAGGACCTTGCGTTAAGCACTGGAAGAGCATCAGCGTATAAGTCGGCCGTAAGTGACGAGAAGTCAGGCAGTGGCTTGTGGGTAATGTCCAGGACTGCCGCAGGAAATGTGTACAGTGTTGCTGCGCTTCCTAAGGGCGTTTATGTTGATGAGGATGATATCGTCAGCTGGACGATTACATATAATAACAAAACGATCTCAAAAAGCAGTACAGGCGGCGCTTGCAGAATAAGACGCTATGCTGATGGCTGCGACTATGCGGAGATATCATTTTATGTAAACAACTTATATTCAGGTACATACAAGGTCGATGTATTTGCTCCTTTCGGAGAATTCATCAGCTGATAGGGAGAAAGATCATGTCAGATTATACAGCTATATACGAGGTCGGAGAATCTATCGCAAATCTTCTCAGAAGTGAGATGGTTCCCGAGCCTATTGCCAAAAAAGAGCATATCGGAATATGTGAGCCTCAGTCGCCTGAAGATTTTCAGCTTACTGTCTGGGTATATAATATCGAGGTGATAAAGGATTCGGGAACAAGGACAGGCTTTCATCCCGATCCTGATAATCCGATGATAGAGCGTTTTTCTCCTATGCAGTTGAAGCTTCAGCTTCTGATATCGGCTCATTCAAAAGCTCCGGCAATACAGAAGTATTCTGATGAATACAGAATGATAGGCCGTGCAATGCAGGCTTTGAGAGATACACCGTCTATCCCCAGGGAGTTTCTGGTGGGGTCGCTGTCTGATGCCACAGACCCTGTGCTTCTTGAGATAAAGAAGCTTGAGAACGAGGAGCTTTCCCGTATCTGGAACAATTCCAACAAGACCATCAGACCGTCCTTTGCGGTGACAGTATCTCAGGTATTCATCCGCTCTCAGAGGACCAGAACAGCTGCACCCAGGATCGCAGTTGCTGAATTTGATACTAAACAAAAGACCAATTCTGCAAGGAAGTGAAAAGCGTGATAAAAAAGTGCATATCCTGTGTTTTTAAGATCAGCGACGGCATTACAAAACAGCCGCTGACAGCGTCAGCTTTGCATATTTATGTTGATGGTATCCCTGCAAAATTTCAGTATAAGCCCGGTGGATATTTTATACTCATCGATCTTGAAGAGGGCATGCATGCCATTTCTATGAGATCGCATCTTTATCAGACAGAAGCATTTGAAATAATGGTAGATTATAATGTAGTGCAGCGCCCTGAAAGTATGGTACGGTATATAGTGCTCAATCCGTCGGCAAAGCATCCCCGTGCATCAGCGATGCCGTCAGTCAGGGGCATTGCCGAGGGCTTTGAAAGAATATACCTTCAGCGTCGAGGCGGTGAGATGAAGATCGCTGAAGATGACGCCACCGAAGGAAAGCTTGTGATGCGCCTGTTTTGTCCTAAAAGCGGAGCCGTGCTTCCGTCTGTATATCTTATTAATGACAAGTCGGCTGCCAGGTGTGAGTTCGTAATGCTGAAAGGTGCTGATGAGGATATGTACATGCTTCAGACACCGTTAAAGCACGCTCATCCCCGTTCTGCTGATGTCATTCCGCTTACAGGTGTCAGCTGCGCAGCTGATGGCAGCTTCTATTTTATCCTGCCGCCCGATCTGACCGCCGAAAAGGGAGTGGAAAGCTCCATGCTTACTATCCTTGCGGAAAAGGATGATAAGCTGTATAGGGCTGAGGTCACGGCAAACAGTAAAGGAATGACTGATCTTGGGATGATAAAGTTTAAGAAAGGATAGTACCTCCCATGGCTAATTCTGCTGTTATGACAGCTGTGTGTCAGTGTTCTTTCGGGGCATCACCGGCACCGCTCACCGTAACATCACAAAGTACGGTTTTTGGCTCAAATCTATTTGCGGCTACGATCATGGATATGCCCAAACCACCTATGACATTCGGCATGTGCAGCAGTCTTGGAAATCCTACAGTGGCATCTGCAACATCAGCTGCCAACGGAGTTCTGACGCCGATGCCGTGTGTTCCTGCATGTGCATCTCCGTGGGCGCCGGGTTCACCGACCGTAATTATCGGTGGTAAGCCTGCACTTAATAATACAAGTAAATGTATATGCAGCTATGGCGGAGTTATTTCTATCAATTCAACGCCTGCTACAACGATACAGATTCCATGATCTTCACAAGGGAGAGATGAATGAGATATGGGAAAGCTTAAGCTTTTGCTGGCACTGTTTATGGGAACATTGATAGTGTTTACGGCGCAGCGTGTGTACTACGCAAAGACAGATACTCTGGATGGAATATGCAGTGATATCCTGTTTACACGTCTTGCCGTGGAATCTCAGCAGTATACAAGACAGATAGAGTATGGTCTGGAAAACGGAAAAAGTCTTGAGAACTTTTATAATATCCAGTCTATACTTAGCAGTGTCAAGCGCTGCTATTCATATACGAGCGGTGCATATATAATATCGGATGATTTCAGATTGCTTTATTCAAATTCCGAGGATGGCAGGTCTGCACCGACGTCCATAAGCGTCAGAGATTTTGATGACAGCAACATCTATTCAGTTACGGTAGTGGCTGAAGACTATATCCTTACCATGCCGATATACGGCAGGGGAGAACAAATAAGCGGCTATTTGTCCCTCAGGGTAGATAAGAGTGCGATAGCCAATACACTTTCAGAGTTTTATCTGGAATATCAGATACAGGCGGTAATATTATCCGTTATCGTATTTCTTACCGGTGCTGTCATGATAATTCATTTCTGCAGAAACAAAGACAGACTGTTCGGACA
>JAGAKC010000377.1 GCA_017848155.1 Oscillospiraceae bacterium
ATTTGAGGTGATATTATGATATACGGACTTTACGAGAAGATAAAAAATCTGCGTGTTCATTCGGGAATGAGTCAGGTACAGCTTGCCGAAAGGCTTGGCATCACGAAAAGCGCCGTTAATGCATGGGAGTCGGGTACTAACTCGCCGTCGCTGTCATATATCATCAGGCTTGCGCAGGTGTTTGGCGTAAGCACGGATTATTTACTTGGAGTAAACGAGCGCTTGACCGTAGATATCACTAACCTTGACGAGCTGCAAAAGCAGGCGGTCACGCTTATGATAAAGCTGTTTGAAAGAGATAACGAAGCAATTGCTGATAAAAACAAAGCACCTTGACCATCGTCAAGGTGCTGTTGATTTTTCGGGGCAGGCATAACAACTGTGAACACTGTTGTCACAGCAAAAACGATCACACGATGTCACATTTGAGGGAATTATGCTGTTTTTAAGTAAGGGCAATAAATAAAACAGTAACCGAGGATATCAGATGTGGATAGAATTTGATGAAATGGAAGCTACCATGCAGAAGCTATTCCGATATTGTATATAGGAGGTTCATATGATCCAAGTATCAGAATGATCTTCCGTTGACAAACCGCGCCCCGTATGCTATAATCAAAAAAACAACAAAACACCGATCTGTGGTCAGATAAGGTACGCATTTATATATAACGGGCATCAGCTGTAACATGCTGTCAAGTCCGTACGGGATCGTGAGGTATCGCCAATGGAAAAAGCATGTGCAAACTGCTTTTCAGCAGTGGATATAAACGAACAGATCTGTCCTTACTGCGGTTTTGACTGCTCTGAAGAAGAATACCATTCCTATTCGATCACAGGAGGTACACTGCTTAATGATCGTTATGTCATCGGAAAGGTCATAGGAACAGGCGGCTTTGGTATCACCTATCTTGCCTACGACACACATAGCGAAAAGGTCATCGCTGTAAAAGAGTACTATCCCCATGGCATTGCTGTGCGCTCTGATGACGGACTGACACTGGAGCCGCTGGGTTCAGCCAATTCTGGCTTCTACCGGAAAGGCATAGACCGATTTCTGCATGAGGGTAAGTATATCGCAAAATTTGAAACTGCCTCCGAGATAATGGGCATATACGACGTGTTTATGGAAAACGGAACAGCGTATTATGTAATGGAGCATTTCAATGGAATCACTCTGAAAGCATACACCGACAAATACGGCAGTATATCAGCACAGCAGGCAGTATATATAGCAGAACATATTTCAGTGGCTTTCGATGTAATACATAATGGTGGCATCATTCACCGTGATGTGTCACCCGATAATATAATGCTTTGCAGAAACGGCAGCGTAAAGCTGATCGATTTTGGCGCTGCAAGATCGTTCACGGATGATGACAACGGTCTTTCGGTAATGCTGAAGCAAGGGTTCACTCCGCTGGAGCAGTATCAGCGAAACGGCAGACAAGGTGCATGGACGGATATCTATTCACTGGGAGCCTCACTGTACTATGCGCTCACACTGTGCATGCCCGATGACCCTATGTCACGCTTTGATGACGACAGCACGTTTGATGCACAGCTCTCACTGCTTCCCGAAAAGCTCTCGGGGCTTATATGCAGAGCCTGTGCAGTGCGTGCAAAAGACCGTTTTCAGTCCGCAGAGGAGCTTATGCAGGCACTAAAAAGCTGCGACATAAGATCCTGTGGATTCGATGAGATCAGGCTACACCGAGGTGATGTCTACCCGCCACGTACCGAGCTCACCTATCTCAGCAGAAGCGCAGTGCAGCATGTAAAGATCGCAGGCGAGATGATACCGATCGATCTTGTAGAGCTTGACCTTTCCGAAAGGCAGCTCACAAACACGCAGATACAGAATCTAAGACATATGAAATGCCTTGAAAAGCTGGACCTGAAGAACAATTACCTTACCGACCTGTCCTGTCTTAGCGGATTGACCCGGCTTAAGGATATCTGCTTCAACAACAACAATGTTCAGGATATCGAATTTGCAAGACACATGACTAAGCTTCAGCACATTTCAGGCGAAAACAGCGGAGTAACGGATATATCACCGCTTGCGGGCAAGACAGAGCTGGTCAGCGTTTTCTTCGGTGACGCAGGCGTAACGGATATCTCGCCTATAAAGGACAGTAAGGGTCTTGTGATGGTAGGCTTCAACGAGGCTCAGATAGGTAACATTGAAGCGCTCAGAGATATGCCGCTGCTTGAAATGGTGTGTCTTTCGGGATGCGGACTGCGTGACATCTCTCCGCTGGAAAACTGCCATAAGCTTGATGAAGTATTTGTGGGACGAAACAGGCTCACCGACCTGTCTGCGCTGAAAGGAAAAAAGCTTTCAAACCTTTTCTTTGATAACAACAGGCTGTCAGAAGGTATAGAGTCCCTTAAGGGCATCTCTGTCAGGTGGACAGTCGCTGCTGAACACAACGGCTTTACTGTTGAACAGGCACAGCATGTATCGGAGATCATGGAATACGGTACGCTGTGTTTTGAGCAGGCTCTTGAAAGAAAGCTGAAAAACATATCTGACGAATAAAATTTACCGCTCTTTTCCAAAATCGGAAAGGAGCGGTTTTTACTATTTGGGTTGGGAAGAACTGATAAACTCCATCGCCTGCTCATAGGAATACTTGTGCTCCAGTGCATACATGACCTTTGCATCCTCTATATTGCGGATATACAGGCTTTCTCTGCCGCATATCCTTAACAGCTGCTGCATCTGTTCTACAGTAACTCCAAGATATAATCCGATACAGATTATCTGATTTTTCGTAGGCATGCGTGTACCGTTCAGTATCTGATATCCGTATGTACGGTCCAGATTCAGACTCTTGATAAGGTCAGCTCGTTTGATATCTCGTTCCTGAAGCATTTCATCGATAAGCTCGTAAAACTCGGGTGCAGGATTGGCTTTTATTATTTCTTCGTCGAATTCATCGGCGCTCATAAGCATTTTTTCCAGGTCAGTTGTTTTCATTACAATGATCACCCTTTCTATCAGCATTATTCTGTTTGCAGGCATTATAACTCATTATACATATTTATTATACATGATTTTGATATAAAACGGGTATGCAGATTTGCACAATTTTAGGATCTATACCTTATGTATACTCTGGAAAAGAACACTTTTTATAAAAAAGCAATATTCAGCAAAACTTCATCAGCTGCACTACTGAACTGAACCGGTAATGCAAAGCCTTGTTGTCACCACAGTCTGCCTTATGCCAAGGAGCGATGCGATCTCCTTTACCGAATATTCCTCATAATAGAACAGATACAGCACCACCCCGTATTTCGGCTTAAGCCGTGACAGCACAGGAAGCAGACTGTCGCTTTTCTGAGGCTGCGACGGCACATTTTCCGCAGCTTCGATCGGCACAGTAGTCCTGTACCTTGCCGACCCAAGCAGATTTCTGCATCTGTTTACCGTTACCCGTATCAGCCATGCCCTGACATGCCCGTCATCCGCAAAGTGCTTTTCATATGTATACAGCGCCAGAAACACATCCTGCATGATGTCGTCTGCGTCAGCCCTGTTATTGAGCTGACAGTACGCCACCCTGTATACAAGTCCGCTGTATTCCTCCACCAGCCGTATAAACTCCCGATCTTCCATCATTACTCCTCCGTGTTTTAAAAGGCCTTTCAATTATAACACAGATCAGCCGCCCGATATGTCACAAAAAATATACTGTAGTATCATATTATCATAAAGCCACGTTAAAGTGTTGACAGATGGCAATTTCTGTTGTATAATAATATCATACCAAGGCTTCATTGCATATCAAATTTTATTTTTATTCAGGAGGCTGCAAAATGAAAAAACTAATTATCAAAAAGATCCGTACAAGTGCGATCATCAGTATCGTGATAATGGCTCTGCTGGTGTTTGTTTTCCAGTGGATGGTATCACGCAACAATGCATCCATTACCTGTGACGAGCGCCTTTCAGACGCTGTGACACGTATCGACGAGAGTGAAGTCACGATCAAAGAGCTTACGGAAAATCTGAACATTGAATACATCTCCAAGGCTAATGCATTTGCGGAGATGATACGACTCGACCCCGAGATAATCGACAATGCGGACGAGCTTGAACGCATCCGTGAGATGCTTGAAGTTGACGAGCTGCACGTAACCGATGACAAGGGCGTTATCTACTGGGGTACAGTTCCGGGCTACTTCGGCTTTGATTTCAACACATCAGAGCAGACAAAGCCTTTCCTGCCTATACTGACAGATGATACACTGGAGATAGCTCAGGAGGCTCAGCCCAACGGCACAGAGGGCAAGCTGTTCCAGTACATAAGCGTTCCCAGACGTGACGCAACAGGTATCGTACAGATAGGTATGGAGCCTGTCCGTCTTACCGAAACTCTTGCCGACAATCAGCCTGACGTTATCCTCGGAAACATCAAGGTCGGCACAAACGGCACCATTTTCGCCGTAAACAAGACAGATCTTACTATAGCTGCTTTCTTTGACAGCTCCTACATCGGAAAGAACATATCCGAGCTTGGCATTGATGAAGCAAGCCTAAAGGATCATGTCGCAGGTGTTACAAACTATGTATTCTGTGGTACTTCTTTCTACTCTAAGCTTATCGAGCACGGCAACTACTACCTTGCGGCACTTATCCCTACATCGGAAGTAATGGGAGAGGCTGCACTGCTGACAGGAATAGTTGCACTGCTGGCGCTGCTGGTGATCGTTCTGCTGGTATTCATCGTTATCAAAGCGATCAACAAGAATATAATCGTAGGTATGACAAAGATCACAGAGGATATCAAAGCGATCTCTGACGGAAATGCGGATGTGCGTGTTGATGTAAGGACCTGCGATGAATTCTGCATACTCAGTGACGGTATCAACGGTATGGTAGACCATATCGAAGCTAACGTAAGCGCTGCAAATGAGATGAACCACTCCATGGCCGAGCTGCTCAGCAAGGTGGATGACATCTCTCACAGCATCAACAACTACGCTGCCGAAATGGACAACGTTTCGGGTCAGCTCTCCGACGGTGCAACGACCCAGGCTGCAACCATCCAGCAGCTGTCCGCAGCTTTCTCGGATATCTCAAAGGATGTAAACGACAATGCAAGCTCTGCGAGAAATGCAAACGCTATTGCGGAAGAAACGAACGAACAGCTGCGTCTTAACATGCAGAACATGAAGAACATGCAGGAATCCATGGTCCAGATCAACGATGCATCCCAGAAGATCAGCAACATCGTAAAGACCATCGAGGATATTGCATTCCAGACAAACATCCTCGCACTGAACGCATCTATCGAAGCTGCACGTGCAGGCGTACACGGTAAGGGATTCGCAGTCGTTGCCGAGGAGGTACGTAACCTCGCAACAAAATCCGCAGAGGCTGCAAAGGACACAACTGAGCTTATCGATGAAACTCTCCAGGCTGTCGAGAACGGTATCCTGATCGTTGACGAAACAGCCGAAAAGCTGAACGACACAACAAAGAGCATCGACAAGAGCACACAGCTCATCTCCGAGATCGCAGATGCTACGATAAAGCAGGCTCAGTCCATCGACGAGGCTGTAGAGGGTATGAACAGGATATCCGCTGTCGTACAGGACAACACAAAGATCGCTCACAGCGCACAGACTACCGCAGCGCTGCTGGACACCGAAGCAGGAAAGCTGCTTGAAATGGTCGAGTCCTCATCAAGAGCATAATATGACCAGGCCGACCCGTCGGGTGATATCCGACGGGTCGATCATTTACAGGAGTAGGATATGACAGAAAGCATCATTTTTGATCTGGACGGGACGCTGTGGGACAGCTCAGACAGTGTGGCAGAAGCCTGGACCACTGTACTCCGTCAGCAGGACGACCCTGCCATCAGCAGTATAACTGTTACAAAAGAGAACATGTTCGCTATCATGGGAAAAGCCATGGACGAAATAGCTGCGATCCTTTTCCCGATGCTGAATGCAGATACGCAGATGGAGCTTCTACAAAAATGCATGGATCACGAAAACGGATATGTCGCACAGCACGGCGGCAGCTTATTTGCAGATGAAATGGTACTTTCCGATCTTGCAAAAAACAGGCGGCTCTTCATCGTAAGCAACTGTCAGAAGGGCTACATTGAAGCTTTCCTTACATTCAGCGGCTTCGGCAGGTATTTTACAGACCACATGTGCTGGGGAGATACGCTGAAGCCAAAGAGCTTCACGATAAGGGAGCTGATGACACGAAACGGCTGCACCGATGCGGCTTATGTCGGGGATACTCAGGGTGACTGCGACGCATCCTATGATGCAGGAATACCGTTCATCCATGCAGCCTACGGCTTCGGAAGCATTTCCACACCTGACAGGGTCAATGCTTCAATCTCAAGCCTTGATCTGCTGTCCGTTACGCTCGATAAACTATAAGATACGATCAGCAAAAAGACCGATCTTCCAAAGGTAGATCGGTCTTTCGTTTTTATAGATCAGCTTTCAGCAGGCTCGATATCAAATTCCATCTCACGGTAGTCATACGAAAGCTCAAAGCAACGGTCTGGGCAGCTCTTGTAAAAACGCTCGGCGATCCTTTCAGCTATCATAGCCGCATTATCCCTGTTAGCCTCGGGCAGTATCACCACGCACTGACAGCTGCTGTAGCGTGCAGCCACGTCCGATACTCTGAGCGAGCCTGATATCGCATTTGCAAGCAGGTTCATGCTGTGATCGAGCGAAGCGCTCTCAGGCAGCTCGCCGTTGACCGTCTTTAAAGTGAACAGCATCACTTCAACGGTGCTGTGCGCTCTGCCAAGGCATCTGGAAATGTAGGAATACAGCTTTCTGAACTCCTCATAGCCGACTGTATAGGCACCACGGGAATTGTTTGTGGACTCCTCTATCATCGTGCAAAGGCGGTCGATATCGGTCATGGTAGGCTGAGCCGTCACCTTGATAACAGGCCTCTCATAAACGCATACGCCGCCCGAATTTGTCATAGCCGCAAGGTACAGCGCCTTCTCAGCGTGGCGGA
>JAGAKC010000378.1 GCA_017848155.1 Oscillospiraceae bacterium
CGCCTTGTTTATCCCGCAGCGCTTAAGTCCGTCAAGTGCAGCCTCCACCAGTGCTGTGGCAATACCTTCTTTTCGGCGCTCCTCACGCACGGCTGTGTGGTAGATATATCCACGCCGCCCGTCGTTTCCTGCGATGATAACACCCACGATATCGCCGTCCTCCGCAACGAAGCAGGTGTCTGGATTACGCATAAGAAAGCGCTCTATCCCCTCACGTGAATCGTCAAGGTCGTTCAGTCCCATGCCCCTGCAGGACAACCACAGCGAATACACCGAGTCGTAATCGGCAATAGTCATTTTCCTTATCATCACATGCTCTTCCTGTCTTTTATCTCCGCCATCTTTGCGGAATTGAGCCTTGTATCTCCCTTTACTCTTGAGTAGGATAGATACCCGTTCATCCTGTCTATCTTAGTAAGATTTGAGCTTCCGCATTTCGGGCATACGTCCATTTCAAGCTGCTGATGACCACAGTCATCGCAGTACGCCAACGACAGGTTCACTCCCTCGTAGAAGCCCATCTTCATCGCACGGCGCACCAGCGTCTTTACCGCCTCACGGTTGTAGTCTATGGGATAGCGCACATACTGTATCTTTCCGCCGTTGAACAGATCCCAGAAGCGCTTTTCCAGATCCTGCTTCCTGATAGGGGAGATATCCTCCGACACATGGCAGTGGAAGCTGTTGGAAACGTACTCTCGATCGGACACGTTCTCGATGATGCCATATTTTTTGCGGAACTGCTGTATCTGAAGTCCGCAGAGGTTCTCCGCAGGAGTGCCGTAGATGGCGTACAGATGCCCGTCCTCCTTCTTGAACTCCTGTATACGCTTGTTGATATGCTCCATCACCTTAAGCGAGAACTCGCCGCCCTCTGCGATGGACTTTTTTGCAGCTATCTGTTCAAGCTCGTTCAGGGCAGTGATACCGAACGACGCGGTCGCAGCCTTGAGCAGCGGCTTTATCTTGTCGTGTATTCCGAGATGACCTCCGAGGAAGCCGCCCTCGCAGTAAGCAAGAGGATTCGTGCTCGCCTTTAGCTCGCCGAGATAGTCGTATGTCCTGATATGGAGCCGCCTGATAAGGTTCAGGTAGTAGTCCAGCACCTCGAAGAAATCCTTGCTCTCCTGCTGTGCCTTTGCATATATCATGGGCAGGTGCAGCGACACTGCGCCGATATTGAAGCGACCCACGAAAACAGGCTTGTCGTCCTCGTCCGCAGGCTCCATTCCGCCCCTCTCGAACCACGGCGACAGGAACGCACGACAGCCCATGGGGCTTATGATGCGTCCGTATTTCTTGTAGATGGAAGCCACATACCCATCGCCTGTAAGCGACAGCCAGTCGGGGTACATCGCCTTCTGGGAGCAGTCTATACCAGCCTCGAAAACATCCTGAAGCTCGCCGCCCTCACCGTGGAGCGCCTCATCGTACAGGAAAACTATCTTCGGGAACAGGACAGGCTTCTTGCAGGTCTTTTTGCCCTGACCCTTTCTGCGCACCTCAAGCATGATGATGCTCGCCATTTTTGCGAATTTTCCCCTGCCTGTACCCATCGTCATAGTGATGAACGGATAGTCGCCGCGGCTGGACGAAACGGAGTTGAACTTGTACTCCCAGCCCTGGAAGCCCTGCTCAAAATCCACCCGTACATCCGCCATAGCCTCACGGTCTGCGACCTCGTCCGTCACACCAAGCGACTTGTAGCGGTCGAACTGCTTTCTGTAGGTCTTTTCCGCATACGGCTCCAGAAGCTCGTCAACGCTCGGCACGGTAAATCCGCCGTACTGCTGACTTGCCGCTGACAGGGTTATATCGCCGATGACGTCGAATGCCACCGCAAGGGTCTTAGGCTCGTTATACCAGAGATTTCCCATCTCAAAGCCGCCCTCCAGCACGTTCTTCACATCGAAAAGACAGCAGTTCATGGTATCCCGCCGTGCACTCATGTCGTGAACGTAGATATAGCCGTCACGGCAAGCCTGAAGCTCCTCCGTCGTCATAAAGAACTTCTGATAAAGCTCCTTGTTGAGCTGGTTGAATATCAGACTTCTCTTGGTCGAAACCAGTGCGCTGTCGGTGTTACTGTTCTCCTTATCGCCGATGTACATGATGGACTGGCTCTTTTTATACACCTCGTCCAGCATGTGCACGAAATCCTGCTTGTAGTTGCGGTAGTCCTTGTAGCTCTTCGCAACAGAGGGATTCGTGGCTTCAAGCGCACCCTCCACAATATAGTGCATCTCCGCTATGGATATCTCGTCCTTACCGAGCGCCCTCGCCTTGTCCGAAACATAATCGCAGATGTATTTTATCTCATCCTCGGTAAATCTGTACATAACACGTGTTGCGGACTTATTGACCGCATTCACGACCTTCTGTACGTTAAATTCTTCCTTTGTATTATCCTTTTTTACGACCTTTATCATTTATCTCAGCCTTTCAATTTACATCAATATATGGTGGTACACTGAAAATGATATCACATTTCCTTGTGCCTGTCAATGATAAACAACAATATTACGCTCCGAAATACTGCACAAATCTGTGACCGTATTTCCGTACAAAATCCCATCTTGACAGCAGAAAGCGTTTATACATCATGTGTAACGCAGACTGATGCGTTTTCACATATCGTATCAATAATGCTCCTCAAATTTTACACACATTATAAGACAGGTTTCTCTGTTAAAGTTTTCAACAAGATTTTCATAATACCAGTTCAGGTCAACATGTCCATCTGTTGTGTCTGTCATTTTTATATAAGACGCCAAAAAAATCGCAAAGGTATGCTCGCCGCCAACGCATATCTCGGCTGTCTGTCCATCATGATGATATATTTCAATAAGTCGACCATTCAGTTCTGATACGAGGAACTCCTCATAAGACCCATCAAATACACTCCACTCGTCATCGCCGTTTATATCGTAGACATTCACCTTGCCATCGGCATTCTTAAAGCTCCAGCCTGCATTGCCCAGCAGGACTGCTATATTGCTCAGCGTACACTCAAAGCTATCATATGTTTCAAAGGTTATCGAACGTGTTTTAGACATATTATCTCCTTAACAGCAATCCCATGTGTACAGCACACGGGAGAAGTCAAGCCGCTTCAAGTCTTCCGCGCTTATGAAGAAATTACCCACGCCGCAGTCGCCCCACATTATCTCGTCCTCACCGTCGCCCTCGGAATCAAGCTGGAACAGCAGAGTGTCGCATTTCGCGTAGTCCTCGTTGTAGCCGCGTGGGTCATCCTGCGTGAAGAACGGAGAGCCGCCTGTCTTTGCACCTGTGCCGCCATCGAACGCATCATAAACAGCGTCATGCAGCTTCTCGTCAACCGTATTCAGACCAATCACATTTCTGCGCTCGCTGCCGTACAGTGCCGCGATATTTCCGTCAAAAAGCTGATTGTAGCACTTCACCACTGCGCTTTCAAAGCAGTATTCCGCAGAGCTTACAGCGCTGAACTCAACAGCGGAAGCGTTAAGCAGGAACTCGCCCTTGAACGGGAAGCAGTAGTCCTCGGCGTCGAACTGCGGCATATCCTCATCCGAGATAAGCAGCGAGGTATCTTCTATCACCTGCTCATGATATATCACGCGGAAGCCGTTCTGATCGAAGTAATCATCAAAGCTGATGCCTACAACGTCATCGTCATCACAACCTGCAAAGAATTGCAGTATTCCCTTTTCGGGGAAGCCCTCGATATGCGGCAAAGTTGCGAAATTAAGCTGTGCGAGCAGGCGCAGAGGTCTACCCTGCAGCTCGCCCTCGCGCACTGTCGGGTACTCCATGGACTTAGGAAGATACGGTGTGCCGCCAAGCTTGCTGTCAAATACAGTACACTCCGAGCGCACAGGCTTTAAACGAATGCAGGGCTTTGGCGGTACTTCAAGGTTTATGGCTGTCATCAGCTTTCCCAGCTTACTCATAGTCTGCGAGCTATACTTCGGCAGCTTGCTTTTATCGAAATAGCCGCCGTATCTGTACGGGATCTCATCGGGGCAGTCATAGGTGTAGTTTTCGCCCTTTTCATCGGCATAAGCGCGTATAAAATCCGACATCTCCTCCGCATCGGGTGCGGTGTTGGTCTGGTAGAATTTCCGCATCTCTTTTAAAAAGTCATAAAGCTCGGGCATGATTTCCTCCTAAAACAGAAAAGCCCCGAACGGTCACACAAAGCTCTGTCCCACTTTCCCCACAGGACAGAGCCGTTATGTTTCCCAATTCAGAGCTTAAATTCGTTATCTATCTAATTACTTTGTACCGAAAAGTCTGTCGCCGCCGTCGCCGATACCGGGAACGATATACAGGTCGTCGTTCAGACCCTCGTCAATAGCGCCGCAGATGATCTCCACGTCAGGGTGAGCTGTCTGAAGAGCCTTGATGCCCTCGGGACAGGTCAGCACGCACATGAACTTTACATTCTTAGCGCCTGCGTTCTTTACGATCTCAACAGTCTTTACAGCCGAAACGCCTGTTGCAAGCATAAGGTCAAGGATGATGACCTCACGGTTTGCAATATCAAAGGGCAGCTTGCAGTAGTACTCAGCCGCAGAGTTGCTGTTAGCCTTGTCACGGTAGATGCCGACATGACCCACCTTAGCCGCAGGAACCAGTGCCAGCGCACCGTCGACCATACCAAGACCGGCTCTCATGATGGGCACGAAAGCGACCTTTCTGCCGCTGATGATCTTAGCGTTTGCAAGCGCAAGAGGAGTTTCGATCTGAACCTCCTTAAGGGGCAGGTCACGGGTAGCCTCGTAGCAGATGAACATGGATATCTCGGATACCAGCTCTCTGAACTCCTTTGAGCCTGTATTCTTGTCACGCAGCAGCGAGATCTTGTGCTGCACTAAGGGATGATCGCAAACATGAACGTTTTCCATAATATTTTCCTCCGTAATATTTATTCTGATTCAAGCTTCATTATCTTGTCAACTCGTCTTGCGTGTCTGCCGCCCTCGAACTCTGTTTCAAGGAAGATATCCACTATCTCACAGGCAAGGCCTGCACCGATAACACGACCGCCCATGCAAAGAACGTTTGCATCGTTATGAAGTCTTGTGTACTTTGCGGAATACCAGTCGCCGCACAACGCCGCACGTATTCCCTTTATCTTATTGGCGGACATCGAGATACCCACGCCCGTGCCACAGATAAGTATAGCACTCTCACACTCGCCGCCTGTCACCTTTTTGCATGTCGCCTCTGCAATATCGGGGTAGTCAACACTCTCTCCGTTACAGCCACAGTCGATGAA
>JAGAKC010000379.1 GCA_017848155.1 Oscillospiraceae bacterium
GGCTCTTCCCCAGCTGTTTCATGCTATCGGTGCTGTATCAGGCACAGGTGCAGCTGTCGGCGCTGCGCTTCTCCCCATGCACATTCCCGTTATCCTTGCAGGTCTTATCAGCGGCCCTGTCGTGGGAGCGCTTGTTGGAGCTGCTTCGCCGCTTGTGAGCTTTCTCATCAGTGGTATGCCCACCGCTCTGCTCCTTCCCTTTCTCATAATTGAGCTTGCAGTTTACGGACTTACAGCTGGACTTCTCGCAAAGACAAAGCTCAACAGCCTTGTGAAGCTGCTTATCGTGCAGGTAACAGGCAGAGCCGCAAGAGCTGCGGCAACGCTCATCAGCGTATATTTCCTCGGAAATAATTCCATGACAGCTGCCGATGCAATTACATTCGTTTCAGCAGGACTTTTCGGTATCCTTATCCAGTGGGCGCTCATTCCTGCGCTGTTACAGTATGCGGAAAGGCTCAGAAAGCGCCATGAATGATCTCGAAAAAGCAAAGAAGCTGCTGACAGACAACGGATACACACTTGTACTCTGCAAGGGCGATACCATCTACACCAGCAACGACAGAGGCGTTTCGCCTATGCTTAAGCTCATTGAGGACGGTACTGACCTGAAAGGCTTTTCAGCAGCTGACAAAGTGGTAGGCCGTGCGGCAGCCATGCTTTTCGTGCTTGCCGAAATCAAGGAGCTGCACACGCAGGTGATAAGCAGACCTGCTGCGGAGCTTCTAAAATACCACGGCATCACTTTCAGCTATGACGAAATTACGGAAATGATAATCAACCGCAGCGGCGACGGCGGATGTCCAATGGAGCTTGCGGTGCTTGACATCACTGACCCGAGGGAGGGTCACAAGGCTATTATCATGCGGCTTTCACAGCTGCGAAAGGAGAAATGATATGAAAAATCTTGGATTCGGACTTATGCGGCTTCCCCTGCTTGACGGAAGCGACCAGAAAAATTTTGACAAGAAGCAGGTCTGTGAGATGGTGGACAGCTTTCTTGCACAGGGCTTTACATATTTCGATACAGCCTACATGTACCATGACGGCTACAGCGAAAGGCTCGTAAAGGAAGTACTTGTACAGCGCCACAACCGTGACAGCTATCTCCTTGCTACAAAGCTCCCCACAATGATGCTTAAAGAGGTCGGGGATATGGAGCGTATCTTCAACGAGCAGCTTGACAGGACAGGTGCGGAATACTTCGACTACTACCTGCTTCACTGTCTTAACAAGGATAATTACGCAACCTGTAACAGGCTCGGCGCATTCGATTTCGTTATGCAGAAAAAGGCAGACGGCATCGTAAAGAAGATAGGCTTCTCCTACCACGACAATGCAGAGCTTCTGGACGAGATACTTACAGCTCACCCTGAAATGGAATTCGTGCAGCTTCAGATAAACTACCTTGACTGGGAGGACAACGGTGTACAGTCACGTAAGTGCTATGAGGTCGCAAGAAAGCACGGCAAAGACATCATCGTAATGGAGCCTGTAAAGGGTGGAAAGCTCGCTGACCTGCCAAAGAGTGCTGAAGATCTTTTAAAGGAAAAGGAGCCTGGCCTGTCCGCTGCTTCATGGGCGGTCAGATTTGCTGCAAGCTGCGAGGGCGTTATAATGGTACTAAGCGGCATGAGCAACATGCAGCAGCTTACCGACAACACCTCCTACATGTCTGATTTCAGGCAGCTTACCGATGAGGAAAAGAAGCTGTGCTTCAAGGCTGCGGATATCATAAACTCTGCCGGATCTGTACCCTGCACCGCATGCCGCTACTGCGTCGAGGGATGTCCGATGAACATTCCTATCCCCGAATATTTCTCGCTGTTTAACGGAGAAAGGAATGACGAAGCAAAGGCAAAATACGCAGGGCTTGCAGAAAAAGGCAGCAAAGCAAGCGACTGTATCGTCTGCGGTCAGTGCGAGGGACACTGTCCTCAGCATATAAAGATAATCGAGCGGCTGAAGGATGTCGCTGCGGCACTTGAATAAACTACTCCAGGGGACCAACGTCCCTTTCAGGCTGTCGATAAAGTACTATCTGCGTTGGTCACTTGTTCGTCGCTAGGTTGGCGGCATCCATGCTGCCTTTTGGCGACGATTTCGTAGCATCCATGCTGCGCCACACTACGACAGGCACAAAGCCTGGTCGTAGTGTGGGTTTCTAGCATCCGGTACTTTCCCGTTCGCCTGATAATACGGCTTTTTCAACAAGCACAAGGGGACTAACGTCCCCTTTTTCTATTGTCAGAAAATTATTTTTATGTTAAAATAAAAAAAGTCCGACAAAATCAATAACGCACTCGTATTATATACAAAGACAAGAAAAGGGAGTGACGGCATGACTGATAATGAATTTGCGGAATTCTACAAACGCAACTACATGACGGTATATCGAATATGCTATATCTTTATGAAAGACCACGCAGAAGCAGAGGACTGCACCGAGGACACCTTCGTAAAGGTGCTTACAGGAAGCTTCACCTTTGAAAACGAGCGGCACGAGCGTGCATGGCTCTCTGTAGCTGCCGCAAACCTGTGCAAGGACAGGCTGAAAAACTGGTGGCACAGCAAGACAAGTCCTATCGAGGATTACGAAAAAGAGCTTAAAACAGAGGAGAATGACCAATACGGTGAGCTTACAGGTGAAGTGATGAAGCTGCCCGACAAGCTGAAAGAGGTGGTATTCCTCTATTACTACATAGGATATCAGACAGACGAGATAGCAACGCTGCTGAAACGTCCCGCTTCAACTATACGAAACCAGATGAGGGACGCACGAAAACGACTGAAAAAAGCGTTGGGAGGTGAGCTTTAATGGATAACAGCAGATTTGAAACAGAAATGAACAGGATCATTCCACTCGAGGGCGCCGAGGAAAGAATGTATCAGAATATACTCCGAAAGGCTCACACCGAGGAGCTTTCAACCACTACAGAGAAAAAAAGACCTGCATCAAGGTCTGTCATGAAGTCTGTGCTTCCTGCAGCTGCATGTGTTGCCCTTGCAGGCGGTGTAACCGCAGCTGTGATAGCTGCCGTGAACAGCTTACCCACAGCACCCGTTACTTCTGAAACACCTGACACAGGCGATAAGTGCACTGTCCTTACCACCACCATGCCTGACGGCAGTAAGCTTACGAGCCGTGACAACGGTCAGACATGGTACAACGGCGAAAGCAAGATATATGGCCTGCCCGATGTGTATATAACTCTTCCCTCGAATGAGCCGCTATACAGCGGTGCTGACGCTCTTGCAACACTGCACAGCACGGCTGACGGCTTTGTGAGCGTAACCTCCTGTACATTTGAAAAGCTTTACGATGAAGGTTCGGAGATCATTAAAAGTGATATTCCACTTTCTGATAATGACAGCATAAGTAACGGACTTACTATCTCCACATATATCCCTACAGCTGAGATCGCACATACAGACGATATGTGCCGCTTTACCGCAGAGCTTATCGGCGACAGCGGTGAATACACTGTTACAGCGGACTTTTACACCACTGACACGCCTGATGCCGTACCTGATAACGGTACAGTGCTGCTCACCATCTCCCCTGACGGAGATACCGAATACCGCAGCACAGACAACGGCGTAACATGGACCGCAAACGGTGAGCCTTATAACGGCAGACCGCAGGTATACATGACACTTAAGGACACCTCCCCATTGACAAGATGGGACGATATTCTGCTGACGATGCACAACACAAGTGCATTTGACGAGCATTTTACAGGTGAATATTTCTATATTCTGGACGACAATGTCTGGGTATCACCGGATAACTACGACAACGCAGAGATCGACCATATGATACGCATCAGCGGAGCAAGAGGAAGCTTTATCTACGGTCTTGACACATATATCCCTCTTTCGGGATATACTCCCTGTGCGGGACGTTACCGCCACGATATCACGATGTATTCAGGCTATACCTGTGCGGTAGAGTTTACCGTTTCCCCCACCGATGTCATTCCCGAAAAACAAGAGAACGACATTGCAGAAATGACCTTTGTGGACGCACCTGACTTCAAAGAGGTTGCAAGACTGGACATAGCTTCGATAAAGGAGCAGCTTGGATATGAAACTCCCGTTGATGTGACGACTCTGCCTGAATATGAGTATGCTGTTTTTGAAGCAGAGCGCCTTGATGAGGCTGATAAGTACAGGGCGAATTGCTACACCGAAATAAGACTTGACTGTAAATATATCGGCACACATTATGCAGACTGGCTGTGTGCGGCGGCGTACTATGTTGCACCTAACGAGCCGATGGGTGCGCTTGCTTACTACTCAAAGATAATTCTTGTCAAAGACGGTCAGATAGTTTCAACCGAATTTCAGACCAAAGGCGACATGCATTTCTTCTTTGAGAGCAGAAAGGACTTCTATATCTCCGCAAACGTACAGGACGGCGGTATCTACCGTGTTTCCCCGAAAACGAGCAAGCTCACGATAGAGCTTGTACAGTCGGGTGACAACATAACCATAAAAGAGGTAACAGATAAGTACATCCACTATAACGAGGTCGTTGAGAAGATACTTGACATCGAAAGCGGCGATGTGCGCATCATGAGCTTTTCGGAAACAGAGGACATCGGCTCATGGATAGACGGTGATTTCTACTACTACCGTGACCTCAGTGCAGGCGAGGATAAATGCAGGATGATGCAGCTGAAAACGGGAAACGTGACCGAATGTACAACACCCTATTCTGTGCTTGCAGATACGTTCACTAAAAAGAGAAGCATCGTTACAAGCCTGCCTTACACGCTCACGCCTATCTCGAGAAACGGCTCATGGCGCAGCGCAGAAGGCTTCACCGTAACAAGTAACAAAAACGACGAGGTGAGGGAATACTCATTCGGGCAGCTTGCGAAGTACAAGAATATCCCCATCGGTCATATCTACGCTGACCTGCTGCGTACGATAGAAAACTACGTGTATTTTGAAGCAGGACCTGCCAACGAGTACATCTTCGGCTTTGACCCTGACAGCGGAAACGCATTCGTATTCGAGCACGGCATCGACTCGCCCTACACCGTGGCTGCTTCGACATGTAATGCGATAGTATTCACAACAGGCGACCTAATTTATGCGTATTCCTATGACAGCGAGTCGCCTGACATCAGCGACACAGAGCTTTCGGATAAGCCTGAGATAATGACGATCACAGCGCCCACTGAAGAAGAGCTTTCAGAGCTTAGAAATGACAGCTCCATCCCCGTGGATATCACCCAGCTTCGCCACTATGACTCCACGATGCAGTTTATGAAGGAGCTTGAGGAAAAGGGCGCAGATATCTCCGCTTATCGTGAAAACAACTACACTAAGGTCAACGATAATATCGTCTATATCGGCACCGAAAGGGCGGATTGGGTGTATGAAGCGTCGTACATGCTGAGAAGTGACGGAGTCGGATTGCATTACTACTCAAAGCTGATGTTCATAAAGGACACGGATAACGGTCTGACAGCCGAGGAAATGTTCAGCTTCAAGGGCGGTATCAGCACATGGATACATGTTGATGACAATGGCGGAAAGGCATATTTCACCACGCTTCGGGGCGACTACGACTCCCCTTCCGAAACGGACGGAGGACTATTCTCCATCAACACAGAAACAGGTGAGGTGGTCCAGCTGTACAAGACATGCTGGGCAGAGATAACCCAGACCACTGACAAATATATCCTGTTCAACTCCCACGCTTCCGACGACAACGGTAAGCAGCATATCCTTTCCCTTGAAACGGGCAGGATAGAAACTATAGAGGTGCCTGTCGGCTATCTGTGGTCAGGTTACTCAATGCTTACGGGAGATACGGTGCTCTACCCCGACTACTCCACTGTTTCGGTACATGATATCAAGATAGACGAGCATGTGGGGGCATATAAGCTCGACCTTGTTACAGGTGACAAGACCTACCTCGACATGACCTATTCAATGGCGATGAACATTTATACAGATACGTCAGACTTCATCACGAATGGCACAGTAAGAGTTGAAAATTCAGGCAACACCTACACCGTTACGGACATTGAAACGGGAAAGGTGTCCGTATACGACATTGAGGAAGCTGTGGACTCACTTTCCGATGACGACTACCGTTATATGGTCTGGTCAGCCCGCATAGGAATGATGGGCAAGTGGGTATACATACAGACCGTAGATAATATGGTGCGACTCGACACCGACACAGGAGAGGTGCAGCCGCTTTTCGACAGGGGCGGCTTCAAGGACGGCGGTATCATAACTCTGTACCCGTCCAAAAATGCCTTTGTAGTGGCACAGACAGATTACATGTCGGGTATAAACGACAAGACCGTGTACATACCTGATGTGGTGACCTATTACGGACGCAGCGGAGAAAAGCTGGTATCAAGGGTATACGGCGCTCCCGGAAGCGATTTCATCGAATCATACGGATTTGCGTATGCAGCCATGCCTGACGCTCCTGAATACATTCCCGACAGCGATATGGGCACGGTAATGGGCACAGGCGAAAAGTGGAAGCGTGTGTATAATGGAGATACCTTCGGAGACCTTACCGTGACGGACGCAGAATGTTACTACAGACACTACCCCGATGGCACAGCGGCCCTGTTCGATCAGCACATCCAGTATGAAGGGACAGTGACACTTACGGGCACGCTGCACCACAGACCTGTGGAGCTTGGTATCGGACACGACCTTTTCCTGCTGCCCGATATCGACAGCTTCCTTGAAAGCGGACTTCCGATAACAGAGGAATCGGAGAGCTTCACGGACAACAGCTATAACACGATCAATGCGGTACAGGTGCCGATAATCGGCTTCGGTGAGCTTCAGTACAGCGATGTCGTTAC
>JAGAKC010000380.1 GCA_017848155.1 Oscillospiraceae bacterium
GGGTATGCAATAAAATTTAATGAGTTTAAAAATTTTAGATTTGTAACAAATGATGCTGGAACTTTTTGTGTTGATGACAAAGGAAATTCATATCATCAGATTTCAAATGTTCTCAGGCTTGCAGAATACCAGAGTTCTGACAGTCTTACCTGTACCGTTGGGAAGAACTACCGCACCGCGAACCTGCTGGTCAGCGTGACGGGAGTCAACACCCAGACGGATGTGCAGCTCAACTGTTTCATCAAACTTAGCCTTTGCAGTCTTGCAAACTAAGTCAAGTGCTTCGTTGGATTCGTAAACCTTGGCAGAATCAACGAGCTTAATGCTTTCAACGTACTTCTTACCGTGTTTCATTATATATCCTCCTTGTGGTCAAACGGAATGATCCTCCCACGCAATAATAAGTCTTAAGTTAATGTGGATGTCGATCAGTCAACAACCTCTACGCCCATGGAACGAGCTGTACCGGCAATCATGGACATAGCAGTCTCGATGGTAGCAGCGTTGAGGTCGGGCATCTTCTGCTCTGCGATAGCCTTTACCTGATCCTTGGTGATCTTAGCAACCTTTGTCTTGTTGGGAACACCTGAGCCGCTCTCGATCTTGCAAGCCTTCTTGATGAGCACGCTTGCAGGGGGAGTCTTTGTAATGAAAGAGAAGCTTCTGTCAGCGTAAACAGTGATAACAACAGGGATGATAAGACCTGCGTCATTCTTTGTACGCTCGTTGAACTCCTTAGTGAATGCCATAATGTTTACACCGTGCTGACCAAGTGCGGGACCAACGGGGGGAGCAGGTGTAGCTTTGCCGGCAGGGATCTGTAATTTGATAAATCCTGTAACCTTCTGTGCCATGTTATCATTCCTCCATAAAAAACTTAGAAGTGTAAATTAGATCTTGCGGATAGATGCGATCTCAAGAGTAGCAGGGGTAACTCTTCCGAACATGGAAACGTCGATGAGCGCAGTCTGCTTTTCGGCATCCAGCTCCTTGACGGTACACTCAAAGCCCTCGAGCGGGCCGCTCTTGATAACGACCAGATCTCCGATAGCGAAGGAGAGCGAGGCTTCCTTCGAAACGATACCGAGGTTCCTGACCTCTTCCTCGGTGAGAGGGATAGGCTGCGATCCGGGGCCGACAAAGCCTGTAACGCCCCTTGTGTTGCGGCAGATGTACCAGGACTCGTTGGTCACGATCATCTTGACGAACACGTAGCAGGGATAGAGCTTCTCCTCTACCTCAGCCGTCTTGCCGTTCTCCTTCTCGGTAGTAACGACAGTGGTGGGCAGGTAGACGTCCTCTATAAGGTGCTGGAGATTTCTGTTCTCCACGACCTTCATGATGTCACTGGCAACCTTGTTCTCATAGCCCGAATATGTGTGGAGAATGTACCACTGTGCCTTTGTGTCAGCCATATTTACCCCCTTGGAAAATTATCAGCCCTGACCCAGCAGGAGCCGATTGATCAGACCGAAAAGCGTGTCGATGCCGAAAATAAAAGCTGCGGCAAGAACACATACGACGATAACGACAACAGTGTTGTTAGTCGTCTGCTTCGGTGTAGGCCATACGACCTTCTTGAACTCGGACCTTGCGTCCTTAAAGTACTTTACGATGCCCTTCTTAGGCTTCTTTGCAGACTTCTTTGCCTTGGCGTCTTTGGACTCTTTCTTGTCCTTTGCAGGCTTGTCAGCCTTGTCCGCCTTTTCAGCCTTCACATCTGCGGTATCGGGAGTTTCATCGCTAACGTCTTTGGTTAAATCGATATCTTTTGCCATTATGACTCCTCCTGATCACTTTGTTTCCTTGTGAAGAGTATGCTTCTTGCAGAATCTGCAGTACTTGTTCATTTCAAGTCTGTCAGGATCGTTCTTCTTGTTCTTCATGGTGTTGTAGTTGCGCTGTTTGCATTCTGTACACGCCAGTGTAATTTTAACTCTCACTTTCGGCACCTCCTATTTTCTTGCCCTTTCAGGCATTATTGCCTCCCTCAAGCCGCGGAATTGCGGATTTAACGGGGCTGTGCCGTGCAAAAAAACGCACAAAAAAATAAGCCCCATCCGAGGTACATTTATTTTACCACATCTATCTCCCCTTGTCAAGGGGTTTTTTCAGACTTTCACGAATATTTTCTATTTTTTTTGCAGCTGACACGCCGCAGCTGTTTTTTCGGGGCAGATGATGCACATTACGTCAGAAAAAGCGCACATATCGTCAAAACTGTCCTGAAAACGGGACAGTTATTATGTTATAATTATAGCAAAGATATGATATCGACATATCATCAGAACGACAACTGCGAGGTACATCATGGCAGATTCCGCAAGAAGTCCGTTACAGCGGCTCAAGATACTATATTTATATAAGATACTGACCGAGCACACCGACGAGGATCATCCCATGTCCATACTGGACATAATCGCCGAGCTTGAACAGTACGGCATTTCCGCAGGCCGCAAGGCTCTGTACGAGGATATAGAGGCGCTCAAGCTGTACGGGGTGGACATCGTCGATACAAGGGGACGTCATGCGGACTACAGAGTGGTGAGCCGTGAGTTTGAGCTGCCCGAGCTTAAGCTGCTTGCAGATGCGGTCAGCTCCTCGAAATTCCTGTCCGAGTCGAAATCAGTGGAGCTTGTGGACAAGATATCCCAGCTCTGCAGCGCCTATCAGGCACGTCAGCTGCGCCGTCAGGTGTACGTTTCGGGACGTGCAAAGGGTCTTAACGAGCAGATATACCTCAACATAGACGCAATACACCGTGCCATCTCCGAAAACAGGCAGATATCCTTCCGCTACTTCTCATACGACATAAACATGCGCAAGGTGTACAGGGACGACCGCAGGATATGCACGCCCTACACGCTGGTGATGGACGACGAGAAATACTACCTTGTGGGCTACTACGAGAAGCGGCAGGCAGTGACCAACTTCCGTGTCGACCGCATGGAGAACGTCACCGTGGAAAAGACACGTGCCGTGCCGCACGAGGACGATTTCGACCTTGCCGACTACGTAAGCTCCAGCTTTTCCATGTTCGCAGGAAAGACCACCACGGTGAAGCTGCGCATGGATAACGACCTTGTGAACGTGGTGCTTGACCGCTTCGGAAAGGACACAAGGCTGATACCCGACGGCGACAGGCACTTCACGCTGCGTGTGAAGGTAAAGCCCGAAGCGCCGTTCTTCGGATGGCTGTTCCAGTTCGGCGGCAGGATAACCATCCTCTCCCCCGACAGCGTCATCGAGAAATACCGAAGCATGATCGACAAAGCGATCAGAGCGCACGAATGAGGAATCAAATAAAATAGCGCTGTGTTTTTCACAGCGCATATTTTATAAATTCCTCATTAATTGAGTTTAGTCCCTCGCTTCAACGGAATACAGCTTCCTTCCTGCCCTGCCGAAAAAGACGATGGCAGCGGCTGCGAGGAGCGGCATGACGCCGTAGCACACTATCCTCAGCACGACATCCATGTGCTGCACCCTTTCCATCAGCAGGAAGATAAGGCAGAGGAATGCTGCGCCTGCGATCATGATGACGAGCTGGACAAGACTCAGGATACGCTCGCCGAAGCGCAGCACCACATACAGCGACACCTGCACCGAAGCAAGCTCCAGCAGACCGATGCTGACAGGCATGACGATAAGCACCTCGGGCGAAAGTCCGTACTGAAGCCCCGTGAGGTCCACCCCGATACAAAGCAGTACGAATATCCCAACCACGATGCCGCTGCTTATCTGCTTGCCTGCCATAAGCTGCGCAGGGGTCACGGGCATGGTCGCCTGATAGCGGTCAAAGCCGCACTTTTTGTCAAGGGCGATGCTGGACACGCCGCACGACGGAAACAGCATCAGCGTGATGTAGTTCACTATACCGAACACAAGATAGCTCACCAGTTCACCGAGAATGCCGCCCTCGGCATCGGCCGTAATGTCGAACATGATCAGGAGGAAGCTCGGAAACAGCGACATCAGGAGCGATGCTATCACAACGAACCTTATACTGTACATATCCTTAAGGACAAGACCCTTCATACTGCTCCCCCCTTCTTCACGTCATGCAGCAGCCACAGCCACGCTATCACCGTCACAACAGCCATGACAGCGCTGCCGATAAGCATATCCTCTGTTGAAACGGTGAACATGGACAGCTGTAGCCCGCCGTCGCTGCTGATGTTTGTGAGGACGTAGGGCATGACCACTCCGAAGCCGAGCACCAGACCGCCCACAAGTCCTGCCTTTTCGTGGCTTTTAAGCTCCATGGTGAGCGGCATCATCAGCCATGTGAACACATTGCCCATCGCAAGCACGAACAGCGAGAACGGGATATCGTCGGGGCTTATCAGCCCACTTCCCGTAAGCGGCAGCTGCGCACAGCCGCACAGCGCAAGTATCGTCGCCACCGCAAGCACCAGTCCCACAGCAGTTGTCGCAAGTAACACCGTGAAATAGAACATGACATAGGTGCGGTGGGTCACGGCGCAGAGGGAATACTGCGCAAAGCGGCGGCGGATGTTGGCTTCAAGGTCACGGCAGATCGCCTCGGAAAGCACCATCGGCGCCACCCACGGCATTATCATCATCATCAGCGACTCCGCACCCATTGACGCAGGGTCATCGTCTGCGAATACCATTATAAGGACTCCTGCGGCTATCACCACAACGAAAGCTATCGCTGCGCCTATCCAGTATTTTCTGTTCAGCGTAAGATACGCATACCACAGACCCTTCATGCTCACCCCTCCTTTACGTAGTACACCATGATGTCCTCGATGGACGGTACGTCCGCCACGATATCGGGGTACTTGTCGGCAGCGGCGGTCAGCACCTCGACGGTGAAGCGTGTTTTCTTCATGCCTATGATGTCAGCCTTATCCATGCGCTGCACATCCTCCTCGGTGCATTTCAGGATGCGGTATTTCTCACGCATCTCGTTCCTGTCCTCGGTAAAGACTACCCTGCCCTTGTGGATAAAGGTTATGTAGTCGGCGATGTGCTCAAGGTCGCTGGTGATGTGGGTGGAGATAAGTATGGAGTGCGTTTCGTCCTGCATGAAGTCAAGCAGGATGTCCAGTATCTCGCTCCTCATGACGGGGTCAAGTCCGCTGGTAGGCTCATCCAACACCAGCAGCAGCGGATCGTGGGACAGCGCCGCAGCCATGGAAAGGCGCATCTCCATACCACGTGAGAACGTCCTGAACTTCTTTTTCAGCGGCAGTGAGAACCTGTCCATAAAGCCGAAGAACGTTTCGCTGCTCCAGTTTTTGTAGATGCCCGACATGACCTTGTCAAGCTGCACTGCGTTCAGAGTTTCGGGAAACGCAAGTCCGTCGAACACTACGCCTATCCTTTCCTTGACGTCAGCGGGCAGGCTGCCTGCCTCGCCGCCGAGAACGGTGATGCTGCCGCTGTCAGGCTTCATAAGTCCCAGTATCGCCCTGATGGTGGTGGTCTTACCTGCGCCGTTCTCGCCGATGAAGCCCATCACCGTGCCGCACGGAACGGAAAAGCTGACATCGTTCAGCTGAAACTGTGCGTATTTCTTTGATATGCCCTTGATCTCGATAGAGTTTTCCATTACAATACCCTCTCTTTGTTAGTTGTTGATCGGCTGCGGAAAGCGGAACACGGTGTTAATGAGGAATGAGGAGTGAGGAAGTTATGAGAATGAGGAATGAGGAGTGAGGAATGAGGAATTTCGGAACGCTGCTGCGCAGCGATCTCAATTTCCGCCTTGTTCACTGCTCACCCTTGTTTGCTTTTATTTCCTCACTGCTATTACGTGTAGTGTAATGAGAAATGAGATTACGTGGAGTGTCACGGCGCAGCCGTTTTGAAATAAGTCCGACGAAGTCGGAC
>JAGAKC010000381.1 GCA_017848155.1 Oscillospiraceae bacterium
CCAGAAGAGCCGCCCGGGACTCTGTCGGTATCGTAAGGATTCACTGTCCTCGCAAAAGCCGAGGTCTGATTTGAGCCGCCCATGGCAAACTCGTCAAGGCTGGTCTTGCCCAGCATCACGCAGCCACTGTCAGTAAGGCGCTCCACAACAGTCGCATCATACGGCGGCACGAAGCTCTCCAGCATCCTGCTTGAGCAGGTGGTGCGCACTCCCTTTGTGCAGATATTATCCTTTATCGCAGCAGGTATTCCTGTAAGCGCCGCAGCATTGCCGCTGTCTATACGCTTCTGCGCCTCGTCAGCCATCTTAAGCGCCTTGTCGGCGGTCACGGTGATATACGACTTAAGTCGCCCGTCAAGCCGCTCTATCCTGTCGAGGTAAGCTCTGCAGAGCTCCACAGCGCCTATCTCCCTGCTGTCCAGCGCCTTTCGCAGCGAGCGCACCGTCTGTGCTGTAATATCCAAGCTACCCAAACTACCCATGTTATCCCCCTATTCCACTACCTTGGGCACGACAAAGCAGCCGTCCCTGCTTACGGCATTTGAAAGCAGCTCACCCTGCGAAAGAGAATGACTCGGTACGTCCTCCCTGACCTTGTCATAGGATATGCTGTCGTTGTCCGCCGTATCGTCGTATTCAAGGTCCAGCTCCCTTATCCCGTCCATAAGCGCAACGATGTCTGTCATTTCAGCTTTCAGCGCCGAAAGCTCCTCTTCGCTGTATCGCAGCTTACCCAGCATGCAGAGATGCCGCAGTGTATCAATGTCCATGGTAATTCTCCCTTTCTTTCACTCTTTACAGTTTTTCAGTACATTTTATTATATTATCCACACCTGGAATTATCCGTCATGTCCGCCGAAAAGCCGCTCCAGCATCAGCCTTACGCCATACGCAGCAGTATTCCGCCGCAGCTTTTCAGAAAACACAGTGAAAAGTGCCTTATTCCTGTCCTGCTCCTTTGGCAGGATATAGTCATAGCTCTGATAAAGTCCGAAGCCGCTCTCGTGGTAGCAGTGGTAATTGAAGCCTATCCCGAGGGAATAGCAGATATCCAGCATATCGCTCACCCAGCGCTCACCGCCTCGCCCCTCCTGAAAGCCTGCCGCTATCACACCGAATTCCCCGAGATATACAGGTACGTCATGCTTCTCCGAAAACTCCGCATACGGTCTGAACGTGCTTTCGAGAAACTCTCTGTCCGCTGTCAGTATTCCCGAAGCCTTTGCAAGGTCCATGCGTATCACAGGAGACTGCGCAGTGCTGCGGATATATCCCGAAACGATATAGCTATGACCCTCACGAAGCTCGAAATGCTCAGCGGATGCGGTAAGGTCGGAAAGGCTGCCCATTATCTTCATGCAGCTTCCGCCGTTTCTTCCGTTGTCGGACAGGGCAATGCTTCCCGTGCCGTCCTCGCTCCACATGTAGAAATCCGACACGCTCTCCTCGAAATCATAGCTGTAGAGGATGCGTGTGCTTCCGTCAGGAGCAGTTTCCGTGACGGTGATATCGTCAAAATACGCCGTTCCACGCTCCCCCAGCCGTGCGGCATTCACCGCAGCATAACCGATGTTGCAGCCCTCGCTCAGGGTGACGGGCGCAGTTTCAAACCTCGTCCACGTACCGCTCTCCTTAGCTGTGCCGCGCACGCAGCTCACCCAGTAGCTCTCATAATCCGCCGCAGCGATCCTGTGAGAAGGGTACTCGGTAACTATCCCCTTTGTACCTGCCCAGTCCGCGTCCTGATGCGTAAA
>JAGAKC010000382.1 GCA_017848155.1 Oscillospiraceae bacterium
AGTTTCATGGAGGTGCTGACCACGGACAGAAACAGCTACAACACAAAGCAGCGCGACGAGATAGTTGACTTTTTCAACAGGCACAGGGGCGGCTGCTTTACGGCGAAGGAGCTGATACGCAGCGGTGAAATATCGGTGGGCGAGGCTACGGTATACCGCACGCTGTCAAGGCTTGCTGACAAGGGAGTGCTGAAGCGCTACACGGGCGACGGAGGAGCTGCGAGCTACCAGCTGACGGACAGCGAGCAGTGCGACAGCCATTTTCATCTGAAATGTGAGGGCTGCGGAAAGCTGATACACATGGACTGCGGCTTCATGGCTGACATGAAACGGCATATCGAGAGCAGCCACAGCTTCACGGTGGACATCGGCAGGACAGTGATATACGGACTTTGCGGCGACTGCGGCGAAGCGGAGAAATAAAAAGGGACAAAAGGACATAGCTATGAGGACGACTATTTTAAAGAGCTTAAACAGGATAACTGCTGCGGCTGCGGCTTTCTGCATGGCGGCGTCGCTGTGCGGCTGCGGCACAGGTGGAAAAAATGATGACGGGGATGGCGGAAAGCTGTCTGTCATAACGACCATATACCCTGCGTATGACTTTGCACGTCAGGTATTCGGCGATACTGCGGAGGTGACGCTGCTGCTGAAGCCCGGCACGGAGAGCCACACCTACGACCCGTCGGCAAAGGACGTGGTGAAGATAAATTCCTGCGACCTTTTCATCTACAACGGCGGCGAGTCCGACCGGTGGGTGGACAGCATACTTGAAGGCACGGGTGAGATAAAGACCCTGCGCATGATGGACACGGTGGAGCTTTGCGAGGAGCACCACGACGAGGAGGAGCACGACCACTCCCACGAAACGGAGGAATACGACGAGCACATCTGGACCTCTCCCGTAAATGCGGCGGCGATAGTTGACGCAGTGGAAAAGGCGGCGTGCGAGGTATCTCCCGAAAATGCGGAGCTTTTCAAAAGCAATGCGGACAGCTACGAGGCTGCGATAGGCGACCTTGACGGGCGATTCAGGGAGCTTTTTGACGGGGAGGAGCGCTGCTTCATATTCGGCGACCGTTTTCCGCTGCTGTACTTTTTTGAGGAATACGGACTTCGCCACGAGAGCGCATTTCCAGGCTGCGGAAGCGAGGTAGAGCCGTCCGCACAGACCATCTCCCACCTGCTTGAAAGGCTTTCGGAGGAGGACGCCGTGAAGCGTGTATTCTGCATCGAGCTTTCAAATCACAAGCTTGCGGACACGCTTGCGGAGGATTCGGGACTGACCGTGTCGGAATTCCATGCCTGCCACAATATAACGGCGGACGATCTTGCGGCAGGTGAAACGTACCTGACGCTTATGGAGAGAAACTACACCATGCTCAGCGAGGTGCTTTCCTGATGGCACTGATAAATACGCAGAATATTACGCTGTCATATGAAAATATGACGGTGATAGACGATATGAGCTTCACGGTGGGACAGGGGGACTACCTCTGCATCGTGGGCGAGAATGGCAGCGGAAAGAGCACGCTGATGAAGGCGCTGCTGGGACTTAAAAAGCCTGTCAGCGGCAGCATCGGCTTCGGCGACGGACTTAAGCAGCGTGAGATAGGCTACCTGCCGCAGCAGACAGGCGCACAGAAGGACTTTCCCGCAAACGTGGGCGAGGTGGTGATATCAGGCTGCCTTAATTCCCGTGGACTGCGCCCGTTTTACAGTGCTAAGGAGCGTGCGCTTGCCATGGAGAATATGATGAAGCTTGGCATATGGGAGCTTAGAAAAC
>JAGAKC010000383.1 GCA_017848155.1 Oscillospiraceae bacterium
ATCTCCTTTATAATCGTATTCTAACCTATTTTTATTATAGCATATACCGTAGGATTTTTCAAGGGGTATCATATCTGTTTTATATGATAAGCGACGAATGCGCTGTACCGGTCGTTTTGTTACACAGGTGTGTAATCCTTTACATGCTTTACACAAAAAATATGTGCATTTTAGTATAAAAAACCGAGTTTTTCACTTGACATTTTTGTGATTATGTAGTAAAATAGAATAGGCTATTTGATAGGGTGTGAAACTGCACCCTAAAGAAAGCTGGACGTTTATATCTAAATTTTTTATATATAGCGTTATGGCGGTATAATATATGATTACCACGGAAAGCTATTACATAAATTTATCATATGTTTCATTCTGAAATACGGCGAAGTTGGTCGCCGCTGTGATATTACCGTAATGAATGTGCATTACCGGTGTTCAGATATATGTCTGACCTGTTTGTTATTTTCCATAATTATATATTTCTCCGCCGATACAAAATAAGGAGGGAAATATAACGATGATCGACGAATTGACCTGTGTGTTGATCGGAGTTGCTGCTTTCCTTGTCGGCGCAGTTGTCTGCGGATTTATTTGTTTTAAGCTGGGTGTAAAGCACCGCATAAAGACCGCAGAGGCACAGTTCGAGTCGGCAGAAAAGGAAGCCGCAAGGATCATTCAGGAAGCCAATGAAAAGGCTGAGACCAAGAAAAAGACAGCACTTGTTGAGGCAAAGGACGAGATACACAAGCTCCGTTCCAGCGCCGAAAAAGAGATCCAGCACCTTAAGAACGACACTGAGCGTGAGCTGAAGGAGCGCAGAAGCGAGCTTTCACGCTCCGAGCGCAGACTGCAGCAGAAGGAAGAGAATCTGGACAAAAAGACAGACAAGATGGAGAAGCTGGAGGAGCAGCTTCACGCAAAGCACAAGAAGGCTGACGAGAAGATCGCAGAGGCTGAACAGCTGAAGTCGAGCCAGATGGACATTCTGGAGCGTATCTCGGGCTTTACCACAGAGCAGGCGAAGGATCACCTGCTTATGATGCTTGACAGTGAGCTTTCTCACGAAAAGGCTGTAAAGATCGCGGCATACGACCAGAAGATAAAGGACGAGTCCGATGAGAAGGCAAGACAGTACATCTCTCTTGCCATCGCAAGACTTGCTGCGGACACTGTATCCGAAACTGCTGTTTCGGTGGTGGCTATCCCCAATGACGAGATGAAGGGCCGTATCATAGGCCGTGAGGGTCGTAACATTCGTGCTATCGAAACGCTTACAGGCGTTGATCTTATCATTGATGACACGCCCGAGGCTATCACGCTTTCGAGCTTTGACCACGTAAGACGTGAGATCGCACGCATTGCGCTTGAGCGCCTTATCCAGGATGGCCGTATCCATCCCGCACGCATCGAGGAAACTGTTGAAAAGGCTCGCCGTGAGGTAGAGCTCCGCATCAAGCAGGAGGGTGAGCGTGCCGTTATGGAGACCAACGTAAACGGTCTTAATCATGAGCTGGTACGTCTTATCGGACGACTTAAGTACAGAACTTCCTACAGACAGAACGTGCTCAACCACTCTATCGAGGTCGCACATCTCGCAGGTATCATGGCGAGCGAGCTTGGTGTTGATCCTGCGCTTGCAAGACGTGCGGGTCTGCTGCACGATATCGGTAAGGCGCTTGACCACGAGATCGAAGGCTCCCACGTACAGATCGGTGTTGATGTCTGCAAGAAGTACAAGGAGAGCAACGAGGTCATCCACGCTATCGAGGCTCACCACGGCGATGTTGAGTGCAGGACGGTTATCGCTGCGCTTGTACAGGCTGCCGACGCTATCAGCGCCGCAAGACCTGCCGCAAGAAGCGAGAACTACGAGAACTACATCAAGCGTCTTGAAAAGCTTGAGGAGATATGCAACAGCTACAACGGTGTTGACAAGTCCTTTGCCATCCAGGCAGGCCGTGAGGTTCGCATCATGCTGAAGCCTGAGGCTGTGAATGACGACGGCATGAAGGTGCTCGCAAGAGATATCGCAAAGCGCATCGAGAGCGAGATGGAGTATCCCGGACAGATCAAGGTAAATCTCATCCGTGAGAGCCGTGCTATCGACTACGCAAAGTAAATAACACAAAAGTGCTTTTGAAACCGTCGAAAAAGTCCCGTTGGGACTTTTCCGCCGAAGCATCCGCCCTGCATGCACTCATTGACGGCGATGCCGTCAATTCGCACACTGGTGCGGATAGAAGTTATTTTTCCGACGCACATGTCGTCGGAAAAATTTATTAAAAATGCCCACTTCGTGGGCAAAGATATAGTTTTTCGACAAGCTGAAAAGTGCTTTTGAGTTTTCAAAAGCACTTTTTTATGTGGAAAATCGAAATAGAAGAAGTGCAGGAAGTCCACTGTTTAATATCATCGGTGCCGTTGTAATAAACGGCACCGATCTGTTATGTAATTAGTCCTATATTCCTCGCAGCTTCTGTCCATAGCTCCTCGTTCTCGGTGCGGTCGGGGTACAGAGCCAGCAGCCGTGCTACCTCGTCAGAGCAGTCAACGGCATATTCCCGACCCGTGCGCAGCATCTTCATGGTACCGAGTCCCCACATTCCCGACATGTTAAGCATACCGCTTTCGCCGAATCCGCCGCATACAGCCTCGATATCGTAATCAAGGTGTATTATTTCAGCGTCCCAGCGGTCTGTATATTCAAGCACCGCAAAGAAAGCGCCTGTTTCTCCGTTTGGTACTCCAAGGGAGCCGCAGTTTACTATCAGCCTGCCGTCCTGTCTGTATACCAGCGGGTAGTGACTGTGCGCACACAACAGAACCGATGAGGTCATGCCTTGTACCGCAGCTTCAAGAAGCTCCTCTGGCGGCTGCTTCTGACGTGGAGTATGATAGGGCGGCACATGCACGGTGTGTATGCTGCCGAAAATGTCAAGCTCCACGGGCATCTGCGAAAACCAGTCCAGTGCAGCGCCGTCAAGGCTGTTGTAGGTGTACAGCAGCGCACCGCTCCTGCTGCCTTGCTTCCAGCCACTGGGAGAAGCACGGTGCTTAAGCAGATAATCCTCACGGTTTCCACGGATGAAAAAGCATTTGTACTCCTTTGAAACGGCCTGCAGGATATCCACAGTTTTCTGCGGATAAGGGCAATCCGTGACATAGTCGCCGAGAAACACTATTCCGTCGATATCATGACGGCGCACCCACCTGATGCAGGCTTCCAGTGCGATATGGTTTGAGTGGATATCTCCTATGGCGGCAAGCTTCATCCTGTTCACCTCTGTCATGTACTGTTTTTCTCCGTCATCATCGGACGGAGCTTTTTTCTGAGAACGACGGACACCGCACAGGCGGCGGCTATTTTGACCGCATCGCCTGCCAGAAACGGCACGACGCAACCAAGCAGTGCGGCTGATAGGTCAGAGCCTGTGAACATCATGAACCATGCTGTGCCGATAATGTACAGCGTGACAGTGCCTGCTGCCATTCCGACCGCCATAAGGGCAGGCTTTGCGCAGGACTTTTCCGTGAAAAGACCTGTAATAAAAGCACAGGGGAGATAGCCGATAAGAAATCCGCCTGTTACACCTGCGATGACCGCAGGTCCGCCCGTAAAACCCGAGTATACGGGAAGTCCCACAAGTCCTATCAGCAGATACACCGCCACAGCCAGTGTGCCACGGATACTGCCGAGAAGAGCGCCCGAAATATACACCGCAAAGGTAGCAAGCGACAGCGGCACTGCCGACGGCAGCGGTATCGTAAACGGTGCGGCAATGCATATAAGGGCTGCTGTGATGGCGGTGAATACCGTCATTCGCAGCTGTGTGCTGCGTCTGTCACAGCTCATTTCGGTTTTCCAGCGCCTTAAGCAGTGTTACGTCATCCGCAAATTCAAGTGCGGAGCCTGCGGGCAGACCGTAGGCAAGGCGGGAGACCTTGATGCCCATAGGCTTTATTAGCCTGCCGATATATACGGCGGTAGCTTCGCCCTCAACGGTGGGGTTTGTCGCCATTATGACTTCCTTTGCATCGGAAAGGCGGCTCATAAGCTCCTTTATCTTAAGGTCCTCTGCGGTAACTCCGTCCATGGGCGAAAGCAGACCGTGCAGCACATGGTACACTCCGTCATAGCCGCCCGAGCGCTCGAATGCCGAAACGTCCTTAGGCGATTCCACGACACATATCACGCCCTTGTCACGGTCGTCAGCTCCGCAAAGCTCACAAACATCACGGTCGGTGAAATTCTGACAGCAGCGGCATAGCTGCACTCCACGGCGTGCCTTGACGAGCGCATCGGCAAACTCGTCCACCTCCTCGGGTGGGAGATTCAGCATGTGGTATGCAAGCCTCTGTGCGGTCTTTATTCCGATTCCGGGCAGCTTTGCAAACTGCTCCGCCGCAAGCGCAAGAGGAGCGGAAATAAATTCAGCCATATCATTCTCCAGCCTTTCTTAGTTCTATAATAAATTTCTCATCAAATATGTTTATCCCGTTTTCGGGCAGCAGATTCTGCCTTGATGAAACATAGAGCGGATATCTTACATCGCCGTATGACGGGCAGCTCAGCTTGTAGCCTGTGTACATGACAGCGTCGGCTGAAGCGTCCGTGTCGCCCGACTTTGCGCAGGATATCGTGAAGCCGCAAACGTCTATCATTCGCACATCCTTGTCCGTTACGGAAAGCCTGTCGGAGCATTCCTGCGTCGTGACCAGCTCACCCAACGGGTAGATATCATGCAGCAGCAGTATCGACTGTGCTCCCTGCGGTGTAAGGTCAGGCGCTATCACGCTGTGCAGGCGGTATATGCCGCTGCTTAGCAGACAGTCGGCGAGCCTGCTTTCAAGCTCCGCACCTTCTCCTGCCAGAAATACGGTGGCCTCGTGCCTGTCGCAGACGACCGCCGCACCGCTGCTTCCGTCAGATACGAATATCACCCTGTGCTGATATCCTGTTATGATAAGGCTCAGTGCAACTGCGGCGGCAGAGCCTGTGCCAAAGACGCACATTCCCACGTGCAGAAAGCTGTCGGGAGCTGTCACGGCAAGCGTCAGTGAAAGCATGCACAGCAGTGCGATAAGTCCTGCCCCGTCAAAGTCCAGCACCAGCCACAGGCGGTTGTCGCTGCCGAAAAACAGTATCACATGATAAGCAGCCTTTATCATCAGCCCCAGCGGCAGCAGCATAAACGGAAGTCCCGTAAACGCAAACAGCACGCCCAGCGCAAGCGCAGCCGTAAAGACAGGCGTAAGCACAACGGTAGCAAAAGCTCCGACCAGTGATATTCCGCCGAAAGCGCCTACGCTTATCGGGGCGATGCAGATAACTGCGCACACGGATGAAAGAAAGCTGTCAAGTATCAGCTTGACTGCCTTTGGAGCTTTGGGGATAAGGCTCCTCACCATCCTGCAGCACTGCGGACCTACGACCGAAACACCCATTACCGACATCTGAAAACCGATGTCGAGCATCACGTATGGCGTGAAAACGGTCATGATGAGCACGGAAATGCAAAGCGAATTGAGCGTGTCGGTGCTGCGTGCGATAAGCGGTCCGAGGTTGCATATGAAAAGCATTATTCCTGCACGAAGTACAGTGGGGTCGGCTCCGAAAAACAGCACCGCAAGAGGTATGCAGAATGCGGACAGCACTGCCCTGAAGCGTCGGTGGCCTCCTGCCATGGCGAGTATGACCGACATGATTATAACGAAGTGCGAGCCGCTGACCGCAGTAAAGTGCATGACTCCGCTCACCTTTGCCGCATGGCGCAGCTTAGCCGAAAACCCCGATGTATCGCCGAAAAGCAGTCCCTGTGTGAGCGCTGCGGTATCGCCGTCGCTTATTTCAGCTACCTGTGCGGCAAGACTCCGTCGGAATTCCGCCATGGTGCGGATAATACTGTGCTCGGGACGCTGTATGCTGTGAAGCTCCTCTATCGTTGCGGACATGCATATCCGCTGTGCGGTGGTATTGCGTACCCTGTCGGAAAGCGAAAATCGTCCCGTGAGTACATCGCCCTCCAGAAGATCATTGCCGTAGTAGAATGAAACGGATGTACCGTGTCCGCCAAGCGTAGTATCAGCATAGTACATCGCATATCCGCCGTAGTCATATTTTGAGCTGACGATAACGGAAAGCTCCTGCGCAGTACCGCTGTAAGAGAGTATAGGCTGGCATACGAATGAAATGAACATCGTGACCGCCGCCATACCTGCGCAAAGTGCTGCCGCACTCGGGAACGCTTTTCTGTACATACAGAATGCTACTGCCGCAAGAACGGCCGCAGCTGCGACCATTATCACTGCCATGATACCGCCGTCCGAGCAGAGTATTATACCTGCCGCAAAGAAAGGCGCCGTGCGCACGGGCAGCAGCTTCATCCTGCTTTGTAGTTCTTTGTTCATATTCTGACCAATAAAAACGGCGGCATGAGATATACCGCCGTTTACAGATATTCTTTTCTGCGGTGTGGCTATTACATAAAGCCGGGGAAGGACACGCCGCCTGTAACCTTTTCCATCTCTGCTGCGCCGTAGTCGTCAACTTCCTTGAGTATTTCGTTTACGCCGCTGATGATGAGGTCCTGAAGCATCTCGATGTCATCGGGGTCAACGACCTCGGGCTTCAGTGTAACAGACTTCAGCTGCTTGTCGCCTGTCATTACCAGCTCAAGAGCGCCTCCGCCCACCTGCTTTGTAAATTCCTTTACTGCCAGCTCGTCCTGTACCTTAGCCATGTCCTCCTGCATCTTCTGTGCCTTCTTTACCATGGCGTTCATGTTGGGAGCGGGATTCTGATATTCCTTGGGTAATCTTGCCTTCATGTCGGTATAATTCCTTTCACGTTTTGATTTCAGTTTCTATTCCCAGCTGTCTTGCTTTGTCAAGCAGCTGTTTTACAGCAGGGTGTTCTTCCTCTGCTGCTTGTTCCTTTGTTTCGTCCACGACTATCGCACGGACATTTTTGCCGATTATCTTTGAAAGCTCGCTTTCAAGCTCCTGATAGCCGTGCTCCTTGACCTGACTCTGGAGCATCAGATTGTCGGAGTGTATCTCCAGCACGCCGTCCCCATTAACGACAGCCGTGGAGTCAGCAAGCATAAAGCTTAACATTCCCGGCACAAGCTCCACGCAGGAGCTCCAGAATTCGGGGGTGATATCGGGCAGCTTTGCAGGCTTTGCTATAAGCGTTTCCGTCTGCTCTTCCTGTACAGGCTGTACAAGTCGTGCGGTTTGTGCAGGTGGCGCAGGCTCTGCTGCCTTTTCGGGCATTGCTTCCTGTGCGGCAGGCTGCTCTGACGGAAGTGCAGGCATCACCTTTTCCTGTATCGGTGCAGTATCGAACTCTCGCTGGGGAATGAACTCCTCCGGCGGCATTTCGGGCAGCGGTACATCCAGATCAACGGGTGCAGCAGGCGCACTGTTCAGCTCGGGCGGCGGTGCAGCTTCCGCTGTGACCGTCTGTACGGTCTGCTCAGGCTGTTCTGCGGGTGGCGTCTGCTTCGGCTGTTCTGTTGGTGCAGGCTTCTGAGGCTCGGGAGCTTCGGAAGTGTTCTGCTCTGCTATCCTTGTCATTTCCTCGCTGAGCGCCTTTGTCCTGTTTACTATAGCGGCAACAGCAGGCGACAGCTTCTCGTCGGGCACAGGTGCGATGTCCTGACCCATCGGTGCGCTTACAGGCTTTTTCTCCTGCTTTATCGGTATGGTGCGTGGCTCCTCTGATGCGAGGGCGCTTCCCATGCACATCTTTATCAGCGTCATTTCCGCCGCAGTCTTGCGGTGACGTGTCCTGCCAATGCTGTCTGCGCATTTCTGCAAAAGCTCAAGACAGCGCAGTATATCGGAAAGGCTGTACATTGATGACAGTCTTTCAAGCTCGGGATACTCGTCGGGCATCGCCGACAGAAGCTCCTTGTCCTCGGGCACGGTCTTGTACAGCATCAGGTCACGGTAGTGAAGGCTCAGCTCGTCCACGAGCCTTGAAAGGTCCTTCGACCCGTTGTGCAGCTCCTGCAGCAGCTTAAGACAGCCTGAGATGTCCTTCTGGGCTATCATCTCTGCAAAAGCGAAAAGATGTCTGTTGTCTGCAACACCTGCGCAGCTTCTTACCACATCGCAGGTCACGGCGCTGCCCGATGTGATGCAGCGGTCAAGCACCGAAAGTGCATCTCTCATTCCGCCGTC
>JAGAKC010000384.1 GCA_017848155.1 Oscillospiraceae bacterium
AGTATGGGATCACTATTACAAAAAGCTATCGGTGTCCTCATTTGCAGGACGGAAATCCTCCATATAATATTTCTTGTAGCTGCCGCAAGCCAAATACAGGAATGTTTGAACAGGCTATAAAAGATCATGGGCTTGATCCTTCGCTTTGTATCGCATGCGGAGATAAACTGCGTGATGTTGAGCGTCTGCCTGACATCGGTGTGCCAAAGGAAAATACAGGGGTCATTGATGGCGTGGAATTCCATAGCATATTGGATTTCTACAAAAAGGTCACAGCAGCGGAATAAAGTGTAGGAACATCAGCAACAGTGAAACGAAAGTGGAAATTGAGATGAATAAAATGAAAGACTATTGGCGCAGGTGGTGTCTTTGTTATCGGGAAAACGGATTGAAATATACTGTAAAAAAGACATTTGTACGTATAGGCGAAAGACGCCGCCGCAAAAAAAACGAGAAGCTGGCGCAGAAGAATGGTACACCTGTACAGTCTGCATCACCTGCATTGTCAGGTAAAAGCGATACACTTGGACTGTCTGACACTCAGATGAATGTTGGCTTCCTGCTGAAGGGCGGACTTGGAGATATTGTGGTACTGGCAAATTATATTTATAAATTCCGCCAGAAATACGGTTATGAAAACCTGCGGATAGACGTGTTCATTCATAATAGCTACAATTCCGCAAAGGTAGTACTTTACGATGGTCATATCATCGATCACCTTTATCCTGAACAGGGTCATGAAGGCAGCTTTCGTGAGTATGATATCTTCATCAATATAAGCCGTTATCCTGATGTAAAAAAGAGATATCTGAAAAAAATTGAGCTGATGATGCCGGAGCTTCTGGAATATGTATATCTCTGCGAAAGATTCCGTTCCGAAAACAGTCGTTTTTTTACTCATGCAGGCATTACAGACGGGCAGAGCGCAATGGCTTCCATCATCAATAATAAAAAGCGCATACATCAGCCCGATGTGTATGGCTTTCTGGGTATACAGGAGGAATATGAATATGATATTCCTGTTATGGAAGACGAGTATGAATTTTTAGCCGATCTTGACCTGAAAAGTCGTTGCTTTATAACAATAAACAGAGGTGTGGATACAAATTATACGAAAAGCTCAATAAAGCTGTGGCCTCAGTTTTATTACAATACATTGGTAAGACTGCTGAAAAAGAAGTATCCCGATATAGTGTTGGTGCAGTTGGGCAGCTCGTATGAACGCTGTCAGACATTTGAAGGAATCGATCTGGACCTTATAGGAAAGACCAATCTTGAACAGGTTAAGGTGCTTCTGAAGCATTCGCTGGTACATGTTGACGGTGAGGGAGGTATGGTGCATCTCAGGCACGCATTGAAGGGCGGAAGGTCTGTGGTGATGTTCGGGCCGACTTCTTCGGAATTTTTCGGATACTCGGAAAATGAAAACATCGTAGGAAACGGCTGTGATACATGGTGTGAATGGGCGGTAAATAACTGGCAGGAGGGCTGTCTGCGCGGCTATAGCAATGCTCCCTGTATGTTATCGATCATCCCCGAGAAAGTGATGCTGTCAGTAGACAAGATTATTACGGAGGAAATGAAGTCATAATGGAGGATAAAATCAGAGCAGCATTTCGTCTTAACGGCGGAATGGGCACTTTTATTATTGAGATGAACTTTATACAATGCTTCTTTGACGCATTTCCAGACCTGCTTGATATTTCAGTTTTTTCTTTTTCAGAAGAAATGAGCTATTCCCTCTACGGTGAGCAGTATTTTGTGTCTGCTTACGGTTCAAGAAATGAATTTGTACCAAAGGAATATGACCTCGCTATTGACCTGAACTGGTTTCCTCAGGTGCTCTGCTGTGATGACCAGAAAATGAAGAGTGCAGATGAAAATGGAATGCTTTATGCGCTTATCAGTTCGTGGAAAAGGTTTGCCGGCGATCAGCGTACAAAAGTATACTTCACGCCTGACACGAATATGTTTGACCCCAACATACATGTGTTTGCTACCGCAAAAAAACAGAACAGGCTCCAGGTTGGGGATATTGACGGCTTGCTTGGTATAGATAAGCATTTCCGATTTACGATACCTGTTGAGGACGAATCAGAAGTGTTAGCTGAATTTGGACTTGATAACTGTAGATATATCACCTTGCAGCAGGGTGTTGACGCTGCGTGCAACACTAAATTTGCGCCAAAACAGTGGCCTAACGAATATTATTCCCGCTTATGTGACATCTGCCATGAGCGTTTCCCTGACATCAAGCTGGTTCAGCTTGGTGAAACAGACAATAACCAACCTGTTGAAGGTGTTGATCTGTGCCTGCTTGGAAAAACTACTATTCCCGAATTGAAAGCTATACTGAAAAATTCTGTTCTCCACGTTGATGGAGACTGCGGAATGGTACATCTTCGCAGGGCAATGCACGGTGGTGCAAATATCGTTCTTTACGGAAATCTGCCCGATAATGTCTATGGCTATAATGAGGATTATAGGGTCAGTTCCGATGTGTGTAACCATTGGTGCGCAAAGCTTTTTAACGCATGGAAGTGCAGATGCTATAAGGGCGGACTGCCTGAATGTATGACCTCCATTCAGCCTGAAAGCATAGCTGATATTATCGGAAAGCATCTTGATATGCTGGATAACGGTGAATTGGAGATCGATTGTTCTCTGCCACAGTACAAGCCTTCTGCGACCGTACAGGAGCGTGTTCTCAAAGAGCCTGGGATCACACTGGATGCGGAGTGGGTAGAGAAATGGTTTATGAGTGCCGAGATATATGATTATGTCATTGAAAGGGTAAAGCTTTCTGATCTGCAATTCAACAAGCTCACTTCTCAGGGATACAGGCTGGTTCCGATTGCCAGAGCACCGGCATATCAATACCTGCAGGGCGATAAAAATGCCTATCGGAATTATATGAAGCTTTATCAGAAATATGAGCCTGATACCGAACGAAGCCAGCAGCGCTTTGATGAGCTTCTGAACAGCCTTGCTGACAATGACTATGATGATACTAATATGATAGTAGTTGATGGTATGTATATGATCTTGGACGGAGCACACAGGGCTTGTTGGCTGATGAATAAGTATGGTACTGATCATGAGGTAACGGTTCTTAAGCTGTATCGGTCGTTTTAATCTTACAAAAAGGATGACATTCATAAATCCATAAAGTATTGGATGATGGGATAACACACTAAGCATAGCGAGGAGGTTTTATATGCCGCACAGTCAGAAGTGTAAATATATCAAAGAAAACCTTCTTAAAAAGCGTATTAAAAGCATCGTTTCATTTATTATATATCGACTCTGCCTGTTGCGAAGGTCTGAACGTCCTGCGCATGATCCGCCTGAAGACAGCGTAGCAATAGTTTTTTTAGGTGCTCTTGGTGATATGGTAGTGCTTTGCGGTGCTGCAAAGAAGCTTAAGGAGGCAGGTAAAACCCTTACTCTTATCTGCAAGACTGATAATGAGATCGCTCAATTTGCGCAGATGTCGTGCTTGTTTGATGAAATAATCAAGCTGGACATAAGAGGGC
>JAGAKC010000385.1 GCA_017848155.1 Oscillospiraceae bacterium
AGATAAGGTAGTATGTATCGCCTGCCTTACGCATGGAGCAGGCCTCGAAGAAGCCATTCTCCTTTTCCTTGTCAGCAGGAATGATATCACGGATATAGCTGTCGGGGATGATCTCATACATGTTGCTTTTAAGCTCTGCCATATACGAGCGCTCAAAGCCGCAGTAGATGTATACCCGTCCGTCATCGTCCACGAGCACGCCCGGGTCAACGAATGCTCCGCCCTCCACAAGGTCATCGGGAAGATCGTATTTATACTGCGACAGCAGTGTGAAAGGACCCTCGGGTCGGTCGCTTACCGCTACACAGCCCTTGCTGAACAGGATATACGCATAGAGATAATATTTTCCGTCTTTCTCCACCACATCGGGAGCGTAAAGGTAATTATCCGTCCAGTCAGTGTCAGACTTATGATCCCTGTCAGGTCGGGTATGGAAGATGTCGCCGTGACAGGTCCACCTTGAAAGGTCGTTCACAGGTGCGGACCACACCTTCAGCTTATGGTCACAGAAGCTGTCCGAGCCTGCCCTGTCATGCGAGCCGTAGATATACACTCTGTCGCCGAAGACCCTCGGCTCACCGTCGGGAATATATTCCCAGAGAGGAAGAAATGGATTAGCCATGATGATCGCTCCTTTATTGATCTTTTCTGATGTTCATTATAAGGACTTTACTAGTCGAAGTCAATAAGCGATATGCGGATAATCCACCATTTGTTTAAAATATGAACCCCGAAGCACAAAAAAAGGGAGCAGTATCTGCTCCCGTAGTATATTTATATATCAGACTCTTCCCCTGTACTGCATAGGCGAATACCCTGTATATTGTCTGAACTGTCTTGCAAAGTATTTTTCATCATCATATCCGCAGCTCACCGCCACAGCGTAGACGCTCATAGCAGTTGTCATCAGCAGATAACACGCTTTCAGTACCCTGGCACCGATGCAATCCTGCGTGTAGCTTGCCCCGAAGCACTGCTTATATACTGCACGGAAATAGCCCTCGCTTACGCACAGGCGCTTTGCAGCCTGCGATAGTGCAGGCGATGCTTCGGGCGACTTCATTACGGCATTTCGGATATCAAGCAGCATGCTGTAATGCTGCATAGAGCTTCTTTCAGCAAGCGCAGCCATGTCCTGTCGGCTTTTTTCTACAACATCCCTGCACACCTGCCCGACCGTACCTGTGCCCGTAACGCAGCTTACAAGCACCTGACGCTCATCGTAGCTTCCGCACAGCGCATTGTGCAGCATTATCCGCACACGCTCTGTAAGTGTTTCGCCGCCCTCCTTGCACAGGATGAGGAATATATCATCATCGTCACGGCAGCATATCTCATGCCTGATGCATGACTTCTTTATCGCTCCTGCCGCAGCAGAGATGATATCGCTGCGATAATTCTCACCGTAGATAAACTCGCCGTCAGAAAGAAAGCTCAGCTTCACCGCATGCAGGATGCAGCTCTCCCCCACCGATTCGACTATCTGTCTGAATTCACGCAGATTATAGAAGCCTGTCAGCGAATCGTACAGCGAGGATTCACGCTGACACTGCTTAAGATAGTGGATATCATTCTTCATTCGCAGAAATTCAAGTGTATCAGCCACCGTCTTGCTCCAGTCACGGAAGCTGAAATCATATCCTGTCGGATAACGATATGACAGCACCGTATATCCGAAAAGCCTTGTCTGAAAGCAAAGCGGACTGAAAAAGAACAACAAAGCCCTTTCCCTTTCCTCAAGAAGCACGGGCACAGGTCCTTTGTATCTTACAGGTGCGGCATCGCTGTCCGTGTCGCAGCAGAGAAGCTCCTCACCGTTGTATGCAGCAGTGCTCCAGGCTGCGTCAAGGCACAGGTACAGCTTATCCGCATCGTGCAGAAGATATCTGTACTCAGACAGCACCGAGGTGTATTCCGCAAGCGTCCTGCACATGGTCAGACGGCTGGAAAACTGCGCCACGTTGCTCATCATCGCATGATACTGACCTATCCTCTCTTTCTGAAGCTCATCGGTGAGCTGACCCCTGCTCATGCCGCAGGGACAGGTATTTCCGTATATCATGAAGTCCCTGTCCACGGCACGGTATTCTGTTCCGAGAATGATATTCACCGCATCTGCGCCCATTCTGCGCCTGTTTCTCCGATATGTTGTCAGCAGCGGATAGTGATATATCCTGCCGCCTGTATAGTCATAGCCTGTAACTGCGATCTTTTCGGGTACGGATATCCCTGCCGCCGCAAGCGCATCGCAGAAGCCGTATGCCATGTTGTCGCTTGCACATATCAGTGCCTGCGGAAAGGGCAGCTCACCGCTTATATAGCGCCGTGCAAGCTCCTCGCCCGAATCATTCCAGAAGCTGCCGTAATGGAGCTTTTTTTCATCAAAGAAGATACCGTGCTTTTCAAACGCCCTTCTGCAACCGTCAGCTCTCCTGCGGGAAACAGGGTCGTTTTCCGTACCTGTCAGGATGTCGATATCCGTGTATCCATGCACCGTGATAAGGTGCTCCGCAATACTCTCCATATCCGCTTCATCATCGGAATACACGCTTTCAAAGCCATCTATCTCTCCCCCGATGACTACCGTCGGAAGCGTTATTTTTTTCAAC
>JAGAKC010000386.1 GCA_017848155.1 Oscillospiraceae bacterium
TCCGCCACGATACAGCGATCCTTCTGCTTTCGCATGGAGCGCTCCATCTTTCGCATCTGCTGCTGCGCTTCGTAAGCGGTGTAGCGCCTGCCCTCGTATGTAAAGGGCGGCGGGTCTATGTTCTTCAGTTCCTCCTCGGTGTAAACAGGCTTGCTTATACCGAGTATTATCGGGTAAACATCGTGACGGCAGTTCGGCTCATCCAGCAGCAGCTTTATCTTCTGCTCATATTCCTTTTGCGTATACTGCCTGCCCTGATACACCGCATGCGAGGGACGTGCGCCGCTGTGTGCGGACATCTCCCAGCCGTCAGCGCCGAACTCCGCACCGTTCTGCTCGGATATCCGATGCGCCACATGAGATACCGATGTCATCAGCGCTGTGCGCACAGCAGCTTCCACGCTGCGAGAGGTACCGCTCTCATAGTCTATCGTTCTGATGCCCGAAGCGGCAAGCTTGTTCACCGCCTGCCTGATAGCGGTCATGTAGTCGGTCGTGCCTGTAACCACCTTCATGTGAGCGGCGTCCAGCTCTCGGCGGTACATATCCGTCATGGAGAGGTAGTACACATGCCCCATGAGATCATGATCGGCAAAGCCGAGAGTGTTGGTCAGGTTCTCGCATTTGCCGCAGGTCTCCTCTATCTGCGCAGATATCAGCTTCTGCAGCTGTTCATTCTCGTCAAGAGGTACCGTGTCGCTGTCATCACCGAGCCTTTCACGGTCGTATCCGTCCGAGCTTTCGGCGGCGGTGCGGATGATGTCCTCCACAACCTCGGCTGCAACGCCGTTTATCTCGGCGATCTTCGCCGCTATATCCTTAGCGGACAGACCCAGCGACCGTGCACGGTACAGCTGGTACTCCGCAGTATCGGTGAGCTTCGCACCGTCGGCGATGCGCCGTGCGATATCCTGCAGGATAAACTCCGTAAGCTCCGCATACAGATCGGTAAGCTCCGTCGGGATGTTTCGCTTCTGTTCAGGGGTAAGCATTACTCATCGCCTCCGAAGGTCTGCGACATAGGCGCCATCATCTCGCGCGCCGTTTCTTCGGGTACTCCGAAATACCATGTCAGCATATATTCAGGCTTCAGCAGTCCTGCCTGCACCATCTGCATGCGGCGGTTGAACTCGGTGCCTGTATCCTCGAAAACGCTGTCGCCGAACTCGATGCCTGGTTCTCCGTCAGTGACCTCAAAGCCGTAGAACCTTGCGAGGTTTGCGGTGATCTGCGCAAGCGATTCGAGCACAGGCTTAAGCTGCCGCTGGAGCTGACACACCGTGTTGTAGGTGGTCTTGTCCTCGGACAGCACCTGCGTTGCGGTGACAAGTCCTTTCTGGCTGTCGAACGTGAATGTTCCGTTTGATACTCCGATCTGCACCTCATACAGGCGCAGCTCCGTGTTGATGGCAGCCTTGTGCGCATCCTCCCGTATCTGCGGAGCATAGGTCATGATCTGCTGCTCCATGGTCTTGACGCCGTCGCCGTCTACCGAAACAAAATAGTCATCGGTGATCTTACCGTAACGCGCGTCGAAAACACCACCGTCAGCAAAGACCTTTGCACGCATCTTTCGGAACTCTGCAAGGTACTCGCTGTGAGCTGCGTCAATTTCATGCAGCGTATCAAGGCTGTTTGCATACATGGATATGGGCAGCTCGCTGTCAAGGTCTATGTTATTTGCGTAGGGAGTGCGGAAGGTGGCTATCATCGGAATATCCGACGGTATCTCGCCCTGCGGCATGAGCGCCGCCCAGCGAGGTATCTCGTTAAGCTCTATCCGCCGATGCGTATCGCATATCCACGCTGTGTTCGTGACACGGTGCACGCCATTTGCAAAGCAGTGATGCTCACGGCGCTCGTATACCTTATTGCGGTACCTGATGCGCTCGAAAAATGTGCCCTCGGTAATATGCCCGTTCTCATCCAGTGCGATCGGCAGGAAGTCACGGGATGTGCCGAAATCGAAAAACACCTCGCCCGATGCTGTAATGTACGGCTTTATCGCCGTGTATCCGCCTGCCAGGGTGAGCTGCGTTATCCTGTCCAGATTCGGCAGAAGATTCTTCTGCACAAATCCGTTCAGCCGCTCATCAGGAAGCTGGAACTTGATCTCGCCCGTGACCAGCTGCGCAAGATACGCTGTCGATACATAGGCTATCGGCAGCGGCTTGAAGTTCTTGTGAGTAGGCTCCTGCGGAAGTATCCGCCGAAATGCGTCCCACCACAGCTTTGTTGCTGTCTGCATCGTGCCGCTGACTGCCGTTGCGATCTTAGCGATATCCGCTGTGTCGTCCATGCTCTCACCACCCTTTTTTAAGCCATTAAAAAGGCTTTTAAACATATCCTTAAAGCTCATGTGTACTCAAACTCCTTTATTATCCGATGGATATATCGCTCGAAGCTGTACTCGAATGCGTCAAGTGTGTCTATGTCCGAAGTGCCGTCGTCAAGTCTTATCTCGGTGTTAGGCTCATCCATATCCCACACTGCGCCCTTAAGCGCATTGGTTAGGCTCTCGCACTCCGAACTGATATAGCGGAATTTATCTCCTGCCATCATCATCGTGGTGGCACGAATACGGTCGTTGATCTTACGCTTCAGGGCATTTTTCACGATTATTCCCGTCGGCTTCATAGCTACCCTTAATCCTGCGATAAGCGTCTGCTCGGCGCTGTCGGCATAGAGGTTTGTTATCCTGCCGTAACGTGTCTGTACCTCCGCACAGAAGTCCTTTACCTTTGTATACAGCGCAACGGGAGTTACGTCCTTTGCAGGGATGCGCTCGCTCTTAAGCACATACAGCTGTCGGAAGTCATGGGTCAGGGCGCTTGCCACCAGAGCATGGGCGGAGCCGTTGCCGCCGAAGTCAAGTCCCACATTGATATAATCAAAATGCGGCAGCTTCGCAGCGTCTGCGTAATAAGCGGCTGTATTGTCCGAAAACACCCTGTATATCGCACCTGCCGCCACTACCCAGAGTCCGAGGATAAAGCGGTCGAAATATACGCCTGTGTACTCCTTTTTAAGGCTCTCCACATACGCAGGATCCAGGGTCGTGTTATCGTCTATTCCGAAGAACATACGCATAAGATCATCCGCAAGCTCACCGTTTTCGAGATACTCCCTCAGCAGCCAGTGCGTAGGCACATCGGGGTTTGTGGTCGCGATCAGCTTTGCTCCTGCCGTTGACAGACGGGACAGCAGCATCGTGAAGAAGTCCTTCGGGAACAGCGTCAGCTCGTCACAGTATGCTCCGCCAAGAGTGATACCTCTGATCTTGCTTTCACTGCGGTTGTCGTTGGCGCCCTCCAGCATGATCTTACGACCAAACAAAACGCCCTCCTTTGTGGAGAGCGAAAATGTGAAGTTGTTTTCTCCGATAAGCTCCTGCAGCGGAAGCAGACAGTTTCGTTTCAGCGTCTGCAGCGACTTTGCACACATCATGTACATATACTCCTTGGGACGGGAAGCCACCCACGCCGCCCAGATGATGAGCGATATCCAGGTCTTGCCCGATCGGACAGACCCCTCGAGTATATTCAGGCGCTTGAGCTGCCCTGATTTCATCAGCCGTATCAGCTGCTTCTGTTTTTCTGTAAACTCAAGCATTTTTCAGCGCCTCCAGTATCTCGGATATCTTACCGTCACCATCCCCTTGCTTGCCGCCTGTTCGGGAATAATCCTCAGGCTTCTTGTTGATAAGAAAGAACTCTATTGCTGCCTGTGAGGGCAGAATGTGCTTCTCGGCGACTTCAACGCTCCGCCGACCGTTTACGATCTTCTCCTTACGTTCGGTGACAGTGTAGCCTGTTGCCGCTCTGTAAAGCGCCTGCTCCACCTCGGAAGCGATCAGCCCGGAGTTTTCTTCGAGCATTTCAGCCATGCCCTCATGCTTTGCCTTGATCTCAGCTATCCGTTTCTGCCTTTTCGCAGGGTTATTGGTAGATAAAAATGCCTCGACCAGCTGCTGTACAGCCGAGGTCGGGGCATTGCCGCTGTGTTTTTCATAATCCGCAATAGCAGTACCGAGTGCCGCTATGCTCTTCTTTTTCTTGCTCACGCTGTCACTTCCTTTCGATATGTACCTTTAAAAGCGTTAAAAATGCTTTTAAAACGAATTTCAGCGGCAAAACAGGGAAGTTACCCTATACCGCCGCCAAAAACGTTTCTGTGCGCATTTTACGCGTTTTTTTAAAAGGGCATGCTGCGCCATATCCGATCGGACATCAGCTGTCCGCAGATACGGGAGTATTCTTCGCAGCATCGGAGCTTATCAACGATACTGCAGGCGGAGGATCGAACTCTACCGTAAGCGTCACACGGTAATGCATACCGTACATCGTTACGTCCGCCGTGGCGCGTCTGCCGCGCCTGTTGTATTTTACGATCTTGTGTTCCAGCGCCCTCAGGAATCCCTCGGTAATATGAAGAGCGCCGTCTTTAATGTAGCCTCTGGATATTCCGATGCACTCTCCGCTGTTGCAGAGGGTACGGATGTACTCCTCCTCGGTATCGGACAGCTGCGATCGGCTCACGAAGCGGATAGCTCCGATACAGCTCTTAGCTGTGTAGTAGAGATCCGCTGTAAGTTCCGTGCGGTCGATGAATACATATCCGTCGAAAAGTGTGTCCTCACGGCTGCACCACATTCCACGCCTGCGCTCGGTCACGAGCTTTTTCGGGGAATAAGCGGTAATGCCCTCTTGTCGAAGCTGCTCCACAACATATGCTTCTCTGCCGCACTGACAGTAAAGAACGAACATCAGCTGTCCTCCTCACGCTTGGAATTAATGAACTGCACCATCTCACGGTACAGCTCTGGAGCTTCTTTTGCCATAGCCTCGAAGATCTCCTCCTTGAAGCTCTCAAAAGCCACGTCTTTAAGATTCTTAACCTGAACGTCGCTCTTACTTTTGTGAGCCACAGCTCTGATCAGCGCCGTGCATCGGTCGATCAGCTTCAGCGGATCGGAATCCTTAAGAGCAGCGTCGTCCATCTCACGGACAGCCTCCAGCACCCTGTGAGATACCAGACGTGCAATGCCCTCGGTGGTGTCCAGCTGCGGATACTTAGCCATCTCCTCGGTAAGCACTCGCATATTCTCGCTTGCAAGTCTAAGCTCCTGCACAGATGCATTGAGCCTCTGTGCGTATCTGCACACAGCAGCCTCCGACAGCGTGATATTGGCAGTGTCACGGACGAACTCGCACACCTCTCGATAGGTAAAGTTGCCATACAGCATCTGCTCCACAGCTTCCTTGATATCTCCGGGAAGTGCGTCTATCTTGCTGTGCTTGCGGTTTTTGAATGCCATGCACTTCACCGCCTTATGCAGTCGTCGGTGATCTTGCCGTTCAGGAACTGAATGCCCTTCTGGGTGAGCTTCGCTTCCAGTGTGGTTATCTCTGCGTCCGCAAGATCGGTCACAGGCTTGTGGTATTCGATATCACGCAAATGGATATATCCGCCCTCAAGCAGGTAGTTTACGCTGTCGGTGATCTCGGCTGAGGTGATATCGGGCGCAAGACCGTATTCCAGATCCTTGATCTTTATATATCCTGTACGGAGTACATTGATCGCACGCAGGACACGTGCATTATTATCAACGAACTTTTCACGCTTAACTCTCTCGAAGTCCACGTTATCCCCTCCTCATATCGTCCAGCTTGGTCTCGAGCCTTGTCATAGTCCGCACAAAGTCATTGCTGCGGACTGTGTTCTCTTTCAGAAAGTCGATATTGGATTCCATCTTTTCGATGGATTTCTTAAGCTCATCAAGCTCCGACTTGCTCGCATACTTGTCGTCGGCACGGTCGAGCTTCGCCTGAAGCTCCTGCACCTGCTGCTTTGACGCGCAGCTGTTCAGCTTATCAAAAAAATGCTTCAGAAAGAAGCCGATAACGCCCATTCCACCTGTTAATATCCAGTTGTATACTGCGTCAAAATCCATACCGTCACCCCTTTGATGTTTCCTTTAACAGGATTATACTATTAAAATGTATTTTTGTAAAAAGTCGATTTACAAGTGAAATCACAAAGAAAATCACAAACAAAAAAAGCCGCTCACACAGCGGCAAAAGGAAATAGTGTGCCGATACCGACACACTATTCGTTCCTATGTTTTAGATAGCCTGCGCACGTCAGCAAGAGGAAGCTCAAGATCGCGTGCGATCTGCTCAAGAGTATCTCCGTTCTGACGGCGGCAGCGGATGTGATGCGTGATCTCTGAAATGGGCACAAGAGATTTTGCTTTTGGGATCCACAGCTGAGATCCGCCATATTCATCCATCAGCGCCCTATAGTTGTCTATTCCGATAACATCGACTACTGCCTGCTGTTCTTCATTAAGGTGGCGCAGCTCCACCAGATCCGACATTGCCATTTTTGTCACTCCTTTTCTTGCGCTGCTCGGTAGTAATATACCGCTTCAGTGTTTCGATGATATTGCGCCCATCCTCGGCACTGCACCCTGCGAATATTCCGCCGTTCGTGCGCACCTTTCTTCCTGTCGCATTTGCAATGACTCCTGCAAGTCTGTCACGCACGGACACTGACGACGGGGATATCTCGGCAAGCTGATACATCAGGTGGAAGGAAAGGTTCTTCTGCGCCTCGGACATCCTGGTCGCCGCTTTCAGGTCTTTGAGATGCTTTGAGTAGTCCTTCAGACGTTCAATGATAAAATCAGCCTGCTCGTCGGACAGATCGGAGATATGCTCCTTATCGGGCGCATACTGTCTTATCCACAGGTGCAGATCATCTTCAATGCCGCGTGAGCTGTCCAGCAGCTCACAGATCGCACCCAGCGCATAAATCTTCTTTTTCTGTTCCTTAGTTGCCATGTCAGTTCACCGCTATCTTTGTGGAGCTGCTCACTGATACGCCAAGGTTGATGCTGTGCAGGAGCTTAGCCTTGTCTGCACCGGTCATCTCGGCAATGCGGCAGAATGTCTGCCATACCACCGCCTCCGCATACAGATATGCATAATCGCTGGCTTCCTCCTGCGAAAAACCGCCTATCTCCATAAGACTATCCCTGTCCTTTTCAAAGGTGATACCTTTCAGCTTACGTGTAAGAGCCGCTTTTTTGCTCTCGTCGCAGGGAAGCTGCCCGATCACCTCCGAGGGCAGCATCTGTACATAGCCGCCCGTGTAGATGCCTATCAGCATACGCTCAATATTCTTGTTGACAGGGGAGATGGTGACAGACTTTTTCTCCTCAAACAGATCAGGAAATACCTCTCCAAGACTGTCCCGAAGATAGTTCGGTGCGTCGATGGAGAGCGACTGTGCTTCAGTGTATGTAACAGCCGCCTGACTGTTGGGATCCACATATGTAGCGGATTTGTACTTGGTATCGGCTACATTCTCGCCACCGAGCTTCAGAAAGAACGCTTCCAGCTTCTTCTTATCTTCATTGAGCGCAGCGATCTTAGCCTTGATATCGGCGAGCTGCCTGACTTTTTCGATGATGCCGGTGTTATCCATTGCCGCACACCTCCCTGTACAGCTCTGTAGCGCACAGCGGGCAGAGCATGATATCACGGTAGTGTTTTACATTCTCGGCACCGCCGCAGAAGCGGCAAGTGGGAGCATGTCGGCGGATGATCAGATCGCCGTTCTTGGCAGCTGTAAGATCGACCGCTGTTCCGGGAGCAAGATCCAGATGCGCCGCCATATCCTTAGGGATAGAGATGCTGCGTGCCTTGCTAAGTTTTTTGTACTTGATCATAATATTCCTCCTATATAGTATTCCCACTCTGCGTTTGCACGGGCTTGTGACCGTTCTCCTGTTGAGAGCCGCATTAGGACGGGCGCAGGAGCACCCGTATAGTTTATTACGCCCTTCGCAGTGCAAGAGCGACATACCCCGGCGACAGAAACTGCCTGTCGTCCAGGATATATGTGATCTCGAACAGCAGATGCCTGCCCGAATAGCTGCCGTTTGTTGCACTGCGAGAAAAAGGCTTATCTCCGCTGGGAGGTGCATAAGGATCCTCGTCAGGTCGGAACTCGTTCAGTGCGACCAGATCGCCGACCCGAAAATCTCTGTCGTTTTTACGTATCTCAAAGGTCTTTTTGCCCAAGATCAAAGCATCAAAGTATTCAGGGTGGCATTTCAGTTCATGTATCATTGATTTTTTCCTTTCAACTTCTTACCTTTACAACAGCAAATATCCTCAAACTGTGGCATGATGATCCTGCCGTCGACACTGCAATATAATATCTTACCTATGCGCTTTGATTTAGGACATTCCGCACAGGGTGGATACTTCTGTTTCTGTTCGGCTTTTTCCAGTGGTGTCAACCATCCCACCTCCTGCTGCATATCCATAGGACTATCGGAAATTTCAGTTCATGTACCAAAAATTAATCCTCCACACGGTATTCTGTATTGTAATACAAAGCATCATAACCCTGGTCGAATTTTATAACCGCACGGCTGATCTGCATATGAAACAACTTGCGCACAAAACAATCAGCATCAGCAAGCTCTTCACCAAAGCAACAGAATTTTCCTGTTTTTACGCTGCATATTTCGCCCTTGTAAACATATATTCGGATTGCGCATTCATGAGCTTGCTTATCAGACAACTCATCAAAGTAGACGAAATAGCCGCCATAACTGCCTTCCTTGATTATGAGAGTGATACTTTCACCATCACCATAATGCTCATCGGCATGATAATCTATATACTCGCCGATAAGTTCAGATAAAGTATACTCTGTTTTGGACTCTCTGGTGAGCATAGCAGTAAGCATATCCTTAAAGCTCTCAACGCCATGTTCTTTCACAAAAGTGTCAGTCAATTCCTCTGCTGTTTTAAGCAGATATGCGTTATATAGCGGCACATCAATTTTGCTAAAATCAACTGACAGCTTTTCTTTGATAGCCTCTTTAAAGCTATTTGCAAAGCTGCTATTCCAATTAAGCTGTTGTTTTATAATATTGGATATTGTATCTTCAAGCGTACTCTTTATCTTCTCCTCAATAATTCCGCTAGAAACAATATCTTCCATTGCCTTTTGGGCAATTTCGCTCAGGTTGATAGTGGTCTTATCACTCATTGGCATCTCCAAACCTTTCTGCATACTTTCTCTCCGCTCTGTTCAGCTTCTGCTTTAGCTTCTTAAGCTCCTTACTGACCTCGTTGCGGCGTATCCTTGCGCTTGTGATCCTGTCCTTAAGGTATTAGATCCTGTTCAGTGCCTCCCTCTGCTCGGAGGGAGGGTCGATGTTGTTCTTAACGATAAACATATTGTACTCCTTTCAATCTTCATTCAACAGCCTGTTCATTGCTTCAAAGCCGCTCCATGCACCTCGTTTTCTTCGTGATATACCTCGAAACTCAACAGGGTAACAGCGTTCAAGCACTCTGTCATATATCCGCTGGTAACGAATATCAACAGGATGCTTCAGCTCCTCAAGGGATAGATTAGTAGTATAGATCACAGGCTTATTGCTTCGATAACGCCCATCTACGATACTGTATACTCGCTCCAGTGCGTAATCCGTTGATCGTTCCGCACCCAGATCATCCAGTATCAGCAGGTCAATGCTGTTCAGGCGAGATAAAACATCATTTGTTCCTGATTCGATCAGCGTGACCAGGGAAGTCATTATAACGCTGCGTCCCTGTGACAGCAGTGCATTTGCGATGCAAGCAGCAGAATAGGTCTTACCCGTTCCGACATCGCCGAACAAAAGCAGTCCTCGCCCATCGGAGAGCATTGCACCGAATTTCTCCGCAAATCTTCTGCATTTAACGAAGCTGTCACGATTGTCCCCGTCACGATCCGCATTCTCAAAGGTACAGTTTTCAAGTGACTGCCCCATAAGTGAAAATCCCCGAAGCTCCGTTGACCGCATCTGTGTAAGGATCATCTCATTACGATGACGTTCCTCATCATCAGCGCGTATCATACACTCGCACCACACAGGAACTATGAGCTCCTCACCGCCGATATCGATACGGCTGCGCTTGGCAGTATGGCATTGTCCACAGTACAGGAGTCCGGCTTCGGTGTAATCTCCCTCCAGTGGAGGATTTGTGCTCTCATGAGCTTTTGCCAGTGCTTTTACAAATCCAACACCGTCAACGCCCATATTCCGCAAACGGATTGCCATGCATCGCAGGTGCTGATGGCGCTGTCTGCGATGGAGTGAAATTTCCTTCTGCAACCTTAATAAGATTATCAGGCTGCATGATCCAATCGAACGATGCCTTCCATTGGTGGTCGTTTTTGCCGCACAGAAACGGACTGGCGGCAGCTGTGCGAAACACATCATCCATGTTGTATCCATCCTTCAGTGCACGTGCGATAGCTCTTCGGCGTTTGTTGGTGAGCTTTGTAGCAGGCGGCATTGCCGAGCATATCATGTTATAGCTGTCAAGCACCGCTCTGTAATTGATATTCGGCGGATCTTTAAGCTCTTTTAAAAACGCTTTAAGCTCTGCAAATTGTGAGGGAGTCAGATCATGTTCAGTAGCATGATCGTGTTTGACGTCGTAGATCCTGATCTTCATGCAATCGCTCCTCCTTTCTGTCAAAATCCCACTCTGCGTTCACACGGGCTTGTGACCGTTCTCCTGTCAGAGAGCCGCATTAGGACGGGCGCTGATGCGCCCTTTAAGATCAGCCGCTGAAGCTGTTAATGAAATCGACCACTGCTCCGCATGCAGCGCAGAGATTGATGTCGGTACCGTCGGGCATCTCATATGCGGCAGCATACTTCAGCGGTGTGTTTCTGCGGCAGCATTCACAGGGAATGAAATCATGCTCTCGTATCTTATCCACAACATCCTGTGTACGCTTGTGCAGCCTGCGTGCGATCTCCTCGTGTCCCACACCCTGACCCTTGAGATAGCGCAGCTGCTCCTCCTCAAAAAATGTCCATGCCATGTTATTTGTCCTCCTCTAAAAAATTCTGTATCTCGGACTGTTTTTCTGCACGTCCGAGCCGACGTCCATAAGTTACTCCACGATGATAAGCAACAAGGTTTGATTGCTTTTCGTGCCTGCGCCCGAAGCAGTAAGCTGCGATCGCTGTCACCGCCACACCGACGCTCATAAATGCAATTATCATCAGAAGCGTCGGGGAATTTGCCGCCAGTGATACCGAGCTTATAAGACCCATAAGCACAAAACCCAGAAAAAAAGCCAGTAAATAATCGAAAACACCTTTCATTTTAGCCATTCCTTTCTGATAACCCTTTTTGATCCCGTAATTCTGTGGGTAAGCTCCAGAGTATCGGTCGTGTCCTTGCAGACGAGCCATTTCAGCGGCTGCAGACCTGCTGCCTTGATCAGCAGCATCTGCTTCCTGGTGGGATTTTTGCCATGCTTCATCTCTTCACCGCCTTATCCGCCCCCTTCAGATCGAGCCTCATTATCTTAGCCATGCTGATAAGACCGTTCCAGCTGTAGTCGCCTGCATCAAAAGCATTGCCGAAAAGCCTTACAGCGCCACGAACACCCTCGTGTGTCTGTGCGATCTTATGCAGGAGCGCAAGCTCGTTCTCCTGCCCCTGGAGGAGAGGGAACAGCATCTTGATATCATCAAGTTTGGTATCTGTTGTGGACAGCCTGTGGCGCTGCCACGCACGGTTGTTGACCTGACGGTACTGCTCACGGCTCCTGCCCTCGATCTTCTCACGTATGCCCTCGTTGCCTATAAGAGCCACGCCCATGGTCTGACCACGCTCGGCGAAGAAGTCGGTGAAAGCACGGAGCGTTTCGATGCTGCCATAGGTCAGCAGCTGCGCTTCATCGACCACGATGACCATGCCATCGTGGAGCTTAGCGGCAATGGACATCCATAGATCATCTCTGGATTGGGATATCGTAAGTCCCAGCTCCAGTGCAAGCAGCTTGAGCACCGCTTTAGTGGATTTAAGGCAAGGGTTGATGGTGATCATTATACTGCTCTGCGGATGATCTGCTATGTAGCGGCGTATAGCCTTTGTTTTACCTACGCCTGCGTCACCTGTCACGATCGCAAAGCCGCCTTTCAGCTGGACATTGCGGATAGTTTTATACACAAGAGTGCTGGTCGAGGTGGGTGCATAATCCACCTCGGAATAGTTCTCCGCAGCTGCGTCCTTGTTTTCGAAGTAGACGATCAGCTTGTTGAACTGCTTCTCCGTATCGCCCTCATACTTGCCTGATCTCAGCTGTGAAACTATAGCGGAAGATACTCCGCATATCTCTCCTGCACGTTTTGCGGAGGGAGTGCCTTTGTAGGCATTGGCAGCGGCAAGCTCGTCGAACTTCTCCAGCGCCCATTTCTGTTTTTCTGTTAATGACATAATATATCCTTTCATTTTCTGCCTTCGACGGCAGCATTCATCCTTTCCAATATAATGGAGATCTCTGTAATACTTGTAAGCTCGGGATGCTCTTCCATCTGCTCTTCGGAGAACACGGGAGTAAATTTTGCAGGCTTGACGATGTTGAAATCCCGTCTGCCCTCAATACCCTTGCGCACCATTGAAGCGAATATGTCGATCTGCTTGTCGGGGTCTACTGCGTCAAGTATTCCTTGTGCAAACTGCTTGATCACACGCTTGTTCTCACGGATGACCTTTTCTGCATCCGCAATATCCTCGTTATTCGCAGTGAGATAATCCACCATCAGATCATCGGCAAGCTGCCATGTCCACAGATACTTATCGTCTGACATGCTGTATATTCGCACTGCTGTCGGATCCGCAGGGTCATAGCGCACATACACCTGCTCTCCGATGTGGAGTATGGTCTCCTTGCCGTAGTACCACAGCTTTTCGCCTGCGATCCGTACAAATACTCCGTTTCTGCTGATCTTCTGCGGTCTGGACACACGCTTCAGAAGCATGTCCAGATTACGAGCGTCAGCCATGCGGAACTCTCTGTTGCGTATGCTTGCATTCCATACATCGATCCTGCGCTTACCTTTTAGCCGCTGCTCCTTGCCGCCGTATGGCGCTACATTATAATCGCCGTCAATAAAGATGTCCAGCGCTGTTTTGATCTCAAGATCGGTAGGTATCCTGCCGTGCTTCAGGATCCATTTCAGTGATTCCTTCTGCTCGACAACGGTACCACCGCAGAACGTTTCTATTGCCCTCGAAAAATGGTTTTTAAAGGTGCAGAAAGTCCTTTCGATTGGCTTAGCCTTTGCATTGCGGACGATGGCATTATGCATCTCCACACCGAGAAGGTCCAGTATAGTCGGCGGTAGCGGATCCTTGTTCCAGTCCTTTTTCTTTCTGTGTCCTCGTCCGCCGATATCCGACACCAGGAACTCCGAACCATTGTCCACGTAGATAGATCTCGGTACTCCGCAGCGAAGTATCCCGTGCCTTAGCGCAAGCAGCGTGCTGTCCGATGACGGATTCTCTGTCAGATTCCAGCCGACCATCATGCCTGATTTCGCATCGGTAAACGCAGTAAGATACAGACGATGTGGCTTGCCGTTCTCACCCTGCGTGAAGAAGTCGAACGTATGGTTATCTGCGATCCAGACATCGTTCGCCTCAAGATCATCGTATAATCGCTCTATGTAGGGCAGACAGTGATCGGCAAAAGCCTTATCACCCTTGCGCATGTACATGACCACCGCAAACGGCAGTGACTCTGCTTTTCGGCGGAACGTCCGCTCCGACGGGATCTCCGCAGCTGCTTCAGGGTACCATTCGCGCACCCAGACCTTAAGCAGTTCGTAGCAGCGGCTGATCGGAAGCTCGTTGTCATGGAGATAGAAGCTGTAAAATGCGTCCAGCATATATTGCGGAATACATGTCTTACCCTTGTTGTGTCCGCCTCGGTGGTCGATAAGTCCGCCGATATCTCCGTTTTTGTATGCCTTGTACTTGCGGTACAGGATGTCAGGGGAGATGTTGATCTCCGGATATCTTAGCTTGACAGCGGCGCAATACAGCTCGTCATACTTGCATTTTCCGCCGAGCTTCTCCGCTCCGCCTTCACGGGCAGCCTGCCACTCTGCCATGATCCTGCACCATAACGCTGCATCATTACGTTGCTCTCCCGTCAAGTCCTGCAGCGTGATCTGCCGCGGATCAGGCTTCGGCACAGGCTTAGCAGGTACGGGCACAGGCTCTAGACCTAACTTGTTGCGCTGCTGATTCTCCCAGCGGAGCTGCAGCTTTTCAGGCAAGTCTGATATTGCGATTGCATATTCAGTACGGTTGTTGGCAGCACTCTCTTTTACAGAGGCTCTGATTTTTCCGTCTTTAATACACTTTTGCACATACTGTATGCTACAACATTTAAGCTCCGCAACCTGCGCAGTTGTAAGAAAATTCAAATCTATTCTCCTTTCTGTAAAAATTTGTCTTGACAAATAGCCATTGGCTCTGATATACTTTAATCGGAGCCTTCCAGTTCGCATTCCAGTGCGTCCTGTATGTCGTGCAGAAGCGATTGAGCTGTGGCAATTAGCTGTCGCTTCTGCAGGGGCTCTATTTTTTGTGCCTCTCGGTCATCCTTGAGGAGCAAATAGAGCTCGTCAAACCATGCTACCACATGGTCAAGGGATCTCTCCCTGAACTCGATGACGGTCATTGTTTCACCGCCTTTCCTGACCTGCCATCATCAGCGCAGGGTGGTCATTCCCTGCGGACAGGCAGCCACCTATACAGTGGTTGCCTGTTTCGGCATTTTGTGGTATAATTATTTCTCGAAGGGGGGTATAAAAATGAGATTACCCAATGATTATGTTGAGAAAATTTTCAACGATTTACAGGTGGCTGGTCTATCCTGTTCCGAAGAAATTAAAAAAATCGCCATTATTACTTCGTATAGTGTCTTGTTAGAATATCACCAAGTGTTAAGAGAAGAACTTTTAAAGTCTGGGATAGACATCGGTATCCTCGGTCGTGAATAATCAATGTTCTGAATCTGAGTGGTATGCGTTAGATGCTTTTTCCATTTTAGCCATAAGCGTTTTTATTATCTTTATTTGTTCTGCGTCTTGTCCCTGCGGAGCATTGCTTTTTGTTGCCTGATTAAGGTCGTGAAGCATTTCCTTTCTCTGCATCTGACTTGCTTTCAGACCATCCAAGATAGCAATTGCCTCGTCAAAAGAGTCGCGCTTTTTCTTTCTGCCTAATATATCCTCCGCAAACTCCCTGGCTACCTTCTCAATAGGCTCATCCGTGATCCTGTCGTCCTGGTGACAAAGCTGCTCATGTTCTAAGACGAGTGCCTCCACAAGATCTATAGCTGCCGCAAGCGATCTGTGCGCTGCAGAAAGGCAGTCCTCCAACACTTTCGCACGCGCCTTGGCGGAGCGGCACTCGCTTTCTTCATCGCAGACCAGCACATTATCCTGAAACCACTCGAAGGCGAGAGAGCAGAACTCCCATTCTGCATCCATGCGGTCTGTGAAGTATCTTCCGTTATGTACACCATCGCCGTCGCTATCCAGTGTCCACACCGCATAAGGCGACGGCGCAGCTCCGTTGGCAGCCAGTACGTAGCTTCCTGCGACAGCTACCACGACGTAATTGCTGATAAGTGATCCGATATTGATCATTGTAAATCCTCCTTAGTCAATAAATGTTCTTCTTGTAAAGTCGTATACTCCGAAATATTCGTCATTAACGTATACATTTGTTATTTCGGAAAAAATGTTATCTATGCGCACATTTCGTACCTTGTCATAGCCTAGGTTGCGAAGCGCCTGCATAATGATGTCGGATTTCTCATTCAAACACATGATTTATTCACCTCTTTTATGATTTCAGGGTTATTTATACCCTTATATACTGCTTCATGAGATAGTTTTAAATACTCATCCTTCGTAACTGCTCCCAGCTGATATGCCATCTTTACAGCTCCGCATGCTTCATGAAGAAGATCCATATTAAAACTCTTTCTTGCATATTCAATATCTGCCATCAGATTTTCATATACATATCGCCTCACGAAACATCCCTCCCCAGCAGTCTGTCCGTTGTACAATGGAGCGCATCCGCAAGAGCGGCAAGTTTCTCTACCGTCGGAATCTTAACGCCGCGCTCATACGCACTCACATTCTGCTTCTGCAGCTGTATTTTCTCGGCTAGCTCTGACTGCGACAATCCACGGCTCTCGCGAATTGTCTTGATATTTTCTGCTAACGACATATTTTGCACTTCCTTTCAGTTGATTTTTGCATGGTTTTATGTTACAATATTGTTGGATAACTGTGCCCTGTGGGTAATCCCAAGGTTACAATGATATTATAGTGCTTTTAATATTACTTGTCAATAGAAAAGTAATATTAAAATTACTTTTCTGCATTTTGTACAATTTGAGAGAGGGTAATTTTATGTTTTATGACAATTTAAAAGCAGAATGTGAAAAGCAAGGATTAAAAGTAACTCCTATTGTATTGGAATGTGGAGGAACAAAAGGTGTTATAGGTGGTTGGAAAAACGGCGCAGCGCCACGTAGCGATATAGTTATGAAACTGGCAGTAAGATTAAACGTACCTACTGACTACTTGCTTTTTGGAGAAACACAAAACTCTAGTCTTTCTGCTACCGAAAATGAACTTATAAACCTTTTTAAAGACCTTTCTGACACTGATAAAATCAGAATAATTGAACGCGCTCAGACTCTCGCAGAAATAGCAACCCAGAAGGCAGCAGAAGAAGCAACTATGAAAAATAGAAAAGCGCCTAAACGGCGCACGATGGAACTGTTTGACTTGCCTGCCAGCGCCGGAACAGGAGTATATCTGTCCTCAAATCGCTCTGCTCCCATATCTGTACTCAGCACACCAGAATCTGAACAGGCTGACTACGCCGTGCGGATCAGCGGCGACAGTATGGAACCACGCTTTCGGGATGGTGATATTGTGCTTGTTGAAACCTGCCAATCAATTGAAGATGGTGAAATAGGTATTTTCATAGTTAATGGAGAAGGATACATCAAGCAATACGGTGGTCACTGCCTTATCTCTCTTAA
>JAGAKC010000387.1 GCA_017848155.1 Oscillospiraceae bacterium
AATTCACAAAGCAGTCCATTTTTGTGGGGGACAGCATCTGCCGTGGCTTTGAAGCGTACGATGTGGTAAGTTCAAGTTATGTATACGCAAGGGGCAATCTTGGCGCACGTACCTTCTGGGACTACATGTTCTATTACGGCGATAATGACGAGGAGATAGACTATACGGAGCTTCTCAGCCGCACAGAGCCGCAGTTCGTGTTTCTTTCTATGGGAATGAATGATGTGAACATGACCGACGAGGATACGTTCTGCGAGAACTACAGGAAGATAATCGACGCAACTCTTTCGCAGAGCAAAGCGGAGGTGTATGTCTGCGCCATTACACCCATATGCAGCGAGTTCACCACCAATTACAGGATAGACTGCTTCAACCTTAAAATGCAGGACTTCATCCGTGAAAATTACACCGAGCGTGTTCATTTCGTTGATTTCGGAAAGCATCTGCGTGGTAAGGACGGAAAGCTCCGTGAGGTGTTCTCCAGCGGCGACGGAATACATCTCGCTCCGTATGCCTATTACATAGCACTGTGGGAGATGAACCGCACGACAAAGGCTGACGGAGTAAGGTGAACACCAGCTTGATATGACCCGAAATGCATTTTTTCTTATGGAAAAATGCATTTTTTTTGTGAATTTCTTGACATCTTGACAAGTATGGTATATAATAATAGAGTATCAATTTGTATAAGGCGGAGCTATGCCCTTTTTCGGGACATGCAGCCTAACTCTTAACAAAGGAGCAAAAGAATATGGGACTTACTTTAACCGAGAAGATCATCAAGGCGCATATCGTTGACGGCGAGATGATCAAGGGTCAGGAGATCGGTCTTAAGATCGACCAGACCCTCACACAGGACGCTACAGGTACTATGGCATACCTCCAGTTTGAGGCTATGGGCGTTGACCGCGTTAAGACAGAGCGTTCTGTTGCATACATCGATCACAATACCCTTCAGAGCGGCTTTGAGAATGCGGACGACCACCGCTTCATCGGCTCTATCGCAAAGAAGCACGGTATCTGGTTCTCAAGACCCGGCAACGGTATCTGCCATCAGGTACATCTGGAGCGCTTCGGCAAGCCCGGAAAGACTCTTATCGGCTCTGACAGCCATACTCCCACAGGCGGCGGTATCGGTATGCTCGCCATCGGTGCGGGCGGTCTTGACGTTGCCGTTGCAATGGGCGGCGGCGCTTACTACATAACTATGCCTAAGGTAGTAAAGATAAACCTTACAGGCAAGCTCAACGACTGGGTTTCCGCAAAGGACGTTATCCTTGAGGTACTGCGTATCCTGTCCGTAAAGGGCGGCGTAGGCAAGGTAATGGAGTACTGCGGCGACGGCGTTGCAAGCCTGTCCGTGCCCGAGCGTGCTACTATCACCAACATGGGCGCTGAGCTTGGCGCTACCACATCCATCTTCCCCTCTGATGAAACTACTCTCCGCTTCCTTAAGGCGCAGGGCAGAGAAGAGGATTATGTGGAGCTTTCCGCTGACCCCGACGCAGTTTATGACGAGGAAGTAAACATCGACCTTTCAAAGCTCGTTCCCCTTGCTGCATGTCCTCATTCTCCCGACAATATCAAGAGCATCGAGGAGATCGGCGCTATCAAGGTAGATCAGGTGTGCATCGGCTCCTGTACAAACTCCTCTCTTCAGGACCTGCTCAAGGTAGCTCATATTCTGAAGGGCAAGACAGTTCACCCCGACGTGAGCCTTTCCATCGCTCCCGGCTCAAAGCAGGTGTTCAACATGCTCGCCGAGAACGGTGCGCTGTCCATCCTCATCGACGCAGGCGCAAGGATCCTGGAGAGCGCATGCGGTCCCTGCATCGGTATGGGTCAGTCCCCCAATTCGGGCGGTATCTCCCTCAGAACATTCAACCGTAACTTCCTCGGCAGAAGCGGCACAAAGGACGGTCAGATCTACCTTGTATCTCCCGAAACAGCTGCTATCTCCGCTATCACAGGCGTATTCACCGACCCCAGAACTATCGGTGAGATGCCTCCTTATATCATGCCCGAGAAGTTCCTTATCAACGACAACATGGTGGTTCCTCCCGCAAGCGTTGAGGATGCTCCTGCTGTTGAGATACTCCGTGGTCCGAACATCAAGCCTTTCCCTGTGAACAAGCCCCTTGCCGAGAGCATCGAGAGCGACGTTACACTTAAGGTGGGCGACAACATCACAACTGACCACATAATGCCTGCAGGTGCAAAGATTCTGCCTCTGCGCTCCAATATCCCTGCTATCTCCGAGTACTGCTTCACAGTCTGTGACGAGACCTTCCCCACAAGGGCAAAGGAAGCAGGCAAGTCCATTATCGTCGGCGGTACGAACTACGGTCAGGGCTCTTCCAGAGAGCACGCTGCGCTTGCACCTCTTTACCTCGGCGTAAAGGCTATCATCTGCAAGAGCTTTGCACGTATCCACAGACAGAATCTCATCAACAACGGCATCCTGCCCCTCGAGTTCGTGAACGAGGCTGACTATGACAGGATCGATCAGGGCGACAGCCTTGTTATCGCAGACATCCGCTCTATCGTTGAGAACGGCGGCGCTATCGTTGTCGAGAACAAGACTAAGGGCGAAAAGTACGACGTTAAGTGCGAGCTTTCCGAGCGTGGCAAGGGCATGATCCTTGCAGGCGGTCTGCTTAACTACACAAAGGGCAACTAAGCTGAAAAAAGGCGGCGACAGTCTGCCGCCGCTTACATATATCATATCAAACCGAAAGGAATTGCTGAAATGGCTGAAAAGATACAGATGACCACCCCTCTCGTTGAGATGGACGGCGACGAAATGACCAGAATTATCTGGAAGATGATAAAGGATATCCTTATCACTCCCTATGTTGATCTTAAGACAGAGTACTATGACCTCGGTCTTGTACACAGAAACGAAACAGACGATCAGGTAACTATCGACTCCGCAAACGCTACAAAGAAGTACGGTGTTGCTGTAAAGTGTGCAACCATCACACCCAACGCACAGCGTATGACAGAGTACGACCTGAAGGAGATGTGGAAGTCCCCCAACGGCACTATCCGTGCTATCCTTGATGGTACAGTATTCCGTGCTCCCATCATCTGCAAGGGTATAAACTCCCTTATCCCCACATGGACAAAGCCTATCACCATCGCACGTCACGCATACGGTGACGTATACAAGAACAGCGAGATGAAGGTAGCAGACGGCAGCAAGTGCGAGCTTATCGTGACAGATAAGGACGGCAACGAAACACGTCAGCTCATCCATACATTCAAGGGCAGCGACGGTATCATCCAGGGTCTGCACAACATAAACGGCTCCATTGCTTCCTTTGCAAGGGCATGCTTCAACTTTGCTCTTGACACAAAGCAGGATCTGTGGTTTGCTACAAAGGACACCATCTCCAAGCAGTACGATCATACCTTCAAGGATATCTTTGCAGATATCTATGAGGCTGAGTACAAGGCAAAGTTCGAGGCTGCCGGTATCGAGTACTTCTATACACTTATCGACGATGCTGTTGCAAGAGTTGTACGCTCTGAGGGCGGCTACATCTGGGCATGCAAGAACTACGATGGCGACGTTATGTCCGACATGGTCGCAACCGCATTCGGCTCGCTCGGTATGATGACATCTGTTCTGGTATCTCCTGACGGCGTGTACGAGTACGAAGCAGCTCACGGTACTGTTACACGTCACTACTACAAGCACCTCAAGGGCGAGGAGACCTCCACAAACTCCGTTGCTACCATTTTCGCATGGACAGGCGCTCTTAAGAAGAGGGGCGAGCTTGACAATATCCCCGCTCTTACAGAGTACGCAGAGAAGCTTGAAAAGGCTACAGTACAGACCATCGAGGAAGGCGTTATGACAGGCGACCTGTACGTGCTCTCCACCCTCGAGAACAAGCGCAAGGTAAACACAGAGGACTTCCTCATTGAGATCAACAAAAGACTTGCGGCTATGATGTGATAGGCTGTACGGGTACTATTTGACAAAATGAAGAAAGCTGGTTAGATCAGATGCAGAAGGATAATATCTCAAAATCAGTCATACGCAGACTTCCGCGGTATTACCGCTTTCTGGGCGGACTGCTGAAGCAGGGCATCACTAAGATATCCTCGCGCGAGCTGTCCGAAATGATGCGGCTCACCGCTTCTCAGATAAGACAGGATCTTAACTGCTTCGGCGGCTTCGGGCAGCAGGGCTACGGCTACAATGTGGCGGAGCTGCGTGGAGAGATCGCAAAGATACTCGGTCTTGACGTGACCGAAAAGGTCATCATCATCGGTGCAGGTAATCTCGGACGTGCTATTACCATGCATATCGACTTTGCAAAGTACGGCTATGAGCTTTCGGGTATCTTCGACAGCAATGCCGCTAAGGAGAATGGGGATATCTCGGGTATCACCGTTATGCACACCGACCGTCTTGCGGATTTTTGCAGTGCAAATTCGCCTACTATGGCGGTGCTGTGTATTCCGAGGGCAGGTGCAAAGGAGATCGTGGAGAAGCTGAGAGAGCTTGGTGTAAATGCTTTCTGGAACTTCTCGCACTACGATATCCTGTTCGATTTCCCTGATGCGATAGTTGAGAACGTCCACCTTACGGATAGTCTTATGACACTGTCCTACGCTGCAAAGCGCAGCTCGGACGACACAGAATAAAGATAAGGAGCCTCCCAAAAGGGAGGCTCTCTTGTTATCAGCAGCAGGAATTGCAGTTGTTGTCGCAGCCACAGCCACAGCCGTTGTTGGAGCCGCTTACACCGCCGTTGTTACCGCAGCAGCAGAACAGGAGAATGAGGATGATGATCCAGCAGCAGTTGTTACCACCAAAGTTGAAGCATGACATAATGATGTCCTCCTTAATATGTTTTTGAAACTCCGCTTCCCTTTGAAGCTTCCGTTTCATAGTACATAGTATGCCGCACCTTATTTTTGGTTACTTTTTTGTCGGGCATTTTTTCGGGAAACGGTTGACAGCTGTTCCAAAAAAGTGTATCATATTATATTGGAGAGTTATGAACTCACAAAAAAGGCGGAGCTTCCGCAAAAACGAGAGGACACTATATAAAATGGCGATATTTGATTTTTCACCACGCATCAACGAGGCTGCCGAAAAGGCTATGGAGCTTTGCAGAGAGCCGTTTGCAGAGCTTGAAAGACTTGCGGAGCTTAACGGACAGAGGGTGCTCAAGGCATTCATCGACAACCGTATCAGCGATATACATATGAAGGGCACCAACGGCTATGGCTACGGTGACGACGGCAGGGACAAGCTGGACGCTGTGTTTGCACAGATCCTAGGTGCAGAGGATGCACTGGTGCGTCACAACTTCGTAAACGGTACGCATGCTATCACCACAGCGCTTTTCGGAGTGCTGCGCACGGGAGATACCCTGCTGTCTGTGACAGGCGAGCCTTACGACACCATTCAGGGCGTGATAAAGGGCGATGGCATCGGCTCGCTGCGTGATTTCGGCGTTGCTTTCGATATGGTGGAGCTGCTGCCTGACGGCACTCCCGACTACAACGGTATCGCCGCTAAGGCAGCAGGCTGCAAGGTGGCTTACATCCAGCGCAGCAGAGGATACTCGCTGCGTCCGTCGCTGACTGTTGATGTCATAGGCGAGATAGTCAAGGCTGTGCGCAGCGTCAATAAGGACTGCTGTATCATGGTGGACAACTGCTACGGAGAGCTTGTGGAGGAGCGTGAGCCGCTTGCGGTGGGCGCTGATATCATTATTGGTAGCCTCATCAAGAATCTTGGCGGCGGTATCGCTGAAACAGGCGGATATATCGCAGGCAGGACAGATTATGTTGAGCAGTGCGCATACAGGCTGACCACTCCCGGCACGGGCAAGGAGGTCGGCGCTAGCCTTGACCAGCTGCGTGGGATGTACCTCGGAATATTCCATGCACCTGAGGCGGTTTGTGCTGCACTCAAGACCTCGGTATTTGCCACGGCGCTCTTTGAGATACTCGGCTACGAGTGCTTCCCGAAATACAACGAGAAGCGCACTGACATAATCGCAGCGCTGAAGCTCGGCGGTGAAGAGCCGCTCATCGCTTTCTGTCAGGGAATACAGGCAGGCTCGCCTGTGGACAGCTTTGCCGCTCCCGAGCCGTGGGATATGCCCGGCTATGACAGCAAGGTCATCATGGCGGCAGGTGCGTTTACTATGGGCGCTTCGGTGGAGCTTTCTGCGGACGCTCCCCTGCGTGAGCCGTATGCGGTATGGCTTCAGGGCGGACTTACCTTCCCCACGGGCAAGACAGGCGTGATGCTTGCGGCACAGGCGATGCTGGACAAGGGACTTATTAAGTGATGCGTAAGATTTGTGAAAGGATATAATGCTATGATAAGAAGTATGACAGGCTTCGGCAGAGGTCACGAGGTGCTGAATGGCAGAGATATTACGGTGGAGATACGTGCCGTAAATCACAGGTACTATGAGTTTGGATGCCGTATTCCACGCAGCCTCGGCTTTATGGAGGAAAAGCTGAAATCCCTGCTTCAGGGCAGGATAAACCGTGGTAAGGTAGAGGTCGCCGTGCTGATATATAACGTGGATGCTCCCGATGAGAAGATATCCATCAATAAAGAGGTCGTAAGGGACTACATAGAAGCACTGCGCAGTGTGAAGGATGAGTTTTCACTCAACGACGATCTTTCGCTGTCACATGTGATGAGGATACCCGACGCATTTACCGTTGTCAAGACGGAGGCTGACGAGGAGCAGATATGGGCTGACGTTAAGTCGGTCGCAGAGCAGGCACTGACTAAGTTCATCGCAATGCGTGAAACTGAGGGCGAGCGCATGAAGGCTGATCTGCTGTCCCGACTTGCCACCATCGAGGGATGGGTGGGCGATGTCGAGAGCCGCTCTCCCGTTATCGTGGAGGAGTACCGCAAGCGCCTGTACGACAAGATGTGCGATGTTCTGGGCAATACGAATATCGATGAGAGCCGCATACTGCTTGAAGCGGGAATATTCTCCGAAAAGACCGCAGTGGACGAGGAAACTGTAAGGCTGCGCAGCCATATTGCACAGTTCCGCACGATGCTGGACGGGGATGAGGCTATCGGCAGAAAGCTGGATTTCCTTGTGCAGGAGATGAACCGTGAGACCAACACCATTGGCAGCAAGGTGCAGGATATCGAGGTAACAAAGCTGATCGTTGACCAGAAGAGCGAGATAGAAAAGATCCGTGAGCAGATACAGAATATAGAATAAGCTGTGACAGTGTATAAAAATGGTATTGACAAAATCGGAATAAAGGTATATAATATATCGGTAGCCGAAAGGCTATAATAACATTTTATCTGTTTCGGGGCGGGGTGAGATTCCCCACCGGCGGTATAGTCCGCGAGCCTTTATGGTTGAATGGGTGAGATTCCCATACCGACGGTATAGTCCGGATGAAAGGATCAGAACAAATGTGGCTCATTTCCGAGAACATATTTGCGCCCCGACATTGGTGAGCTATCCTTTGTCGGGGCATTCTGTTTTCTTGTTTTCCCGAGGAATTGGAGGAAACGATGAACAACACAACAACTACAACAGCAGGCAGACCGGCAAAACGTGTGGACGTGCGCAGACTGGTATTCACGGCGCTTCTCGGAGCGCTTTCCATTGTGCTTGCGAACTTCCTTAAGTTCAAGGTACCGATAATGCCCGGCTTTATCAGCTTTGATTTTTCCGACATGCCTGCGATGCTTGCGTCGCTTACGATGGGGCCTGTATCGGGCGTGCTGGTGGCGCTGATAAAGAATCTGCAGGGACTAATGGTGACCGAAACGGGCGGCGTCGGTGAGCTTTCAAACTTCATCCTCAGTGCTTCACTGGTGCTTCCTGCGGGCATAGTTGCCATGAAAACAAAGAAGCTGTGGGCGATAATCGTCGGCTGCGTCGGCGGTGCAGTGCTTATGGGTCTTGTCAGCATAGCTTCAAATTACTTCATCATGTACCCTGCGTATGCGGCGGTGTTCATTCCAAAGCCTGAGCTTTCCATGAGCGACAAGCTGGATATCATCGTCGGTATGTACAAGGGACTTATCCCTGCTCTTGACGGCAGCATCAACGGACTTCTGGATGTGCTGGTGATGTTTAATATGCCGTTCACGATGGTAAAGGGACTTACTGCGGCGATCATTTCAGTGCCGCTTTACAAAAGACTGCGCCCTGTGTTCAACAGCTTCTACAGAAACGAGGGCTAAGGGTGCGGCATCAACGGAGGTCACAATGTCGCTAAAAGGAGCCTTAGGGCATTTCAGAACTATTACAAAACACCGTCATAAGGTTATATCCCACTGCGCAAAGGCAGGTATCCTGTGGCAGGGTCTGCGCCATGATCTGTCGAAATATTCCCCTACGGAGTTTCTGGCAGGCGCAAGGTACTATCAGGGCACACGCTCCCCGAATGAAGCGGAGCGTGAGGCTTACGGCTACTCGAAGGCATGGCTCCACCACACGGGCAGGAATCGCCACCATTTCGAGTACTGGTTCGACTATGACCCTGTCACCAAGACCAATCAGCCTGTAAAGATGCCGCTGAATTATGTGATAGAGATGTTCTGTGACCGTGTAGCGGCAAGCAAGATATATCAGGGAAAAAACTACACCGACCGACATCCGCTGGAGTACTTCCTTAAGGCAAAGGGGACACGAGTGATCCACAAGGAAACATCGGACTTCCTTGAAAAGCTGCTCACTATGCTGGCGGAGGAAGGGGAAAAAAATACATTTTTTTACATAAAATGCTATAAAACATCTAACAAAGAATATTGAAAACTGTTAAAAGTGCACAAAAAACACTCCGTATCTTCGTTATGCGGAGCGTTTTTTTATATTGACGATATTGTTTTAAAATGATATAATATTAACATAAATCATAATATGCAGATATTGTCTGCATGTTTCTGTAGACAGTCATATGATCGCTGTCTATGGAAGGATCGGAGGTTAATCATGGCAAAGGCAAAGGGCAGTAAAGGCAGTTTGATGGCAAGGCTTACAAGGCTTGCGGTAATTCCTACGGTGGTAGTTGGCATTGTCGTTGCGGCGCTTGCTATCACTGCAACAACAGTATCTTATAATACTGTATATCAGGATGAGGCTATCTCGCTTGCGGAAGCATATGCCACCAGCACTCAGAATCTTCTGGAGAACCTGTCACAGCAGTTTGATGTTGTGATCGAGAATCCTGATATAGTTAACGAAAACATATCGATGGAAGAGCGCAGGGCTATTCTTGACAATCGTGCTTCAACAAGTACGTTCAAGGACTTTTCCGTTGCGTATGCGGACGGTAAGACATACAACGATACCGATATATCCCAGCGTGACTATTTCAAGCAGGCTATGGCGAACAAGGGTGCGTATGTGTCAAGTCCTGTACTTAGAATGACCGACAACAGCCTTACTATAATGATGGGTAAGTATTTTAATGCAAACGGTCAGGACTACCTTGTATACGGCGGTCTTGCAACAGACACAGTAAACCAGATAATCGAAAAGGTACATTTCGGCGAGAACGGCGTGAGCTTCATTATCGACAAGGACGGTCAGATAATAGCCACCAGCAACGAGGAGATGTTCCCCATCCTTACAAATCTCAAGGACAAGGAGAACCTTTCCGCGGGACTTAAAGAGCTGTCTGCCGTGTCTGACAGCATGCTTACATATGAGGAAGGAACCTGCCAGAAAACAGTAAATGGTCAGCAGTACTATATCGGCTATGCTCCTGTTGCGGGCGCTGAGGGCTGGTCCATCGCAGTGGCTACTCCCTGGTCGCCAGTTGTGTGGAAGATAAATACGTCCGCTCTTCAGATACTTGCTCTGGCTACAGTTGCGGTGATCCTGGTAATAATCGTTCTGAGATTCCCCATCAAGAGGATCGCAGCACCCATAGCAAAGACTGCTAAGCGTCTTGTGGAATTTGCTGACGGCGATATCTCCAGTCCTGCTCCCACGACTGATTTCGGCGGTGAGATACAGGATATGACCGAGGCGCTCGATTCCATGATAAAGACCATCAGTGGCTGTATCGGCGATATCAGGAACGTGCTTACGTCCATGGCTGACGGCGATCTTACGGCAAGACCCTCCGTTGAATACAAGGGTGAGTTCAGCGAGATAAGCATATCCCTTGAGAATATCGGCGATTCGCTGAATCAGGTAATGTCCGAGGTAGGACGCTCTGCCACAGAGGTGCGCGACGGCGCAAGCCAGCTCGCAGAAGGCTCTTCACAGCTCTCTCAGAATGCTGTTACACAGGCGGCTGCTGTTGATGAGATCACATCTACAGTACTTGATATCGCAAAGAAAACAGAGGCAAACAACGAGAACGTAAAGCGTGCGCTTGAAACTGTCCAGACAGCTAATCAGCAGGCTCAGGAAGGATCCCGCAGCATGGGCGAGATGCTTGAGGCTATTCACGAGATCGAAAGCTCCTCCAAGGAGATCGAGCAGATCATGAAGGTCATCGACGACATTGCATTCCAGACGAATATTCTGGCGCTGAACGCTGCGATCGAGGCTGCAAGAGCAGGCGAGGCAGGCAAGGGCTTCGCAGTGGTTGCAGACGAGGTAAGAAACCTTGCAGGCAAGAGCGGCGATGCCGCAAAGCAGACAGGCGAGCTGATAAACCGCTCCATCGAGGCTGTGAACCGTGGTGCAGAGCTTGCTGACACCACATCCGCTGCGCTTACTGATATCGTAAACGGTGTCGAGGACATCGCAGGTGTAATGGCAGGCATCGCAGACGCAAACGATGAGCAGGCTGCTGCTGTGGAGCAGATATCCTCCGGCATGGAGAATGTCAATATGGCTATCCACAACACCAGCGCTACCGCAGAGGAGAGCGCCGCAGCAAGCGAGGAGCTGTCCGCACTGGCTGTCAGCCTTACAGATGTCGTAGGACGCTTCACCACCGTGTAACTATGTATTTTGTTCAGCACCGTCATTCGTGGCGGTGCTGTCTTTATGCAATAATTTTTGGTTTTGGTGTTGACTTTATGGGTGGTTATGTGATATAATAAACTTGGCTTTTTCAAAAGCTGCGCTTTTGCGCCAAGTTTATTGAACGGCGGGGAGGTCTGCTTCGCAGACGGCTGCTGTTGCAGCCATCAAACGCTTTGCGTTTGCTCTCCTGGTTTAGATAAACTGTTGGCTATATCAAAAGCTGTGCTTTTGCGCCAAGTTTATTGAACGGCGGGGAGGTCTGCTTCGCAGACGGCTGCTGTTGCAGCCATCAAACGCTTTGCGTTTGCTCTCCTGGTTTAGATATACTGTTGGCTATATCAAAAGCTGCGCTTTTGCTTATAATGGATGATGAAATAATTCACAACTTAACAGAAATGGAGAAATGCATATGAAAAAGTTTTTCAAAACTATTGCAGCTATCGCACTGACAGCAGTAATGTGCGCAGGATGCAGCAGCACTGTAAAGCCTAACGAGGTGTTTTCCGCTGCTGACCTTGAGGGCAAGGTCATCGGTGTACAGCAGGGCACTACCGGTGATACGTTCGTAAGCAGCGAGGAGAACGGCGTAAAAGCAAAGGAAGTGTCCAAGTTTAAAAAGGGCACAGAGGCTATCACTGCTCTTAAGCAGGGCAAGGTGGATGCAGTCGTTATCGATAACGAGCCTGCGCTTGAGTTCGTTGCGGACAATGACGATCTTATGATACTTGATGAGAAGCTGGCTGTTGAGGAGTACGCTATCGCAGTAAACAAGGACAGACCTGAGCTTACAGCTGCCATCAACACTGCACTGGATGAGCTTGAGGCTGATGGTACTCTCGGTGAGCTTAAGGCTTTCTGGATAGAGGAAACAGGCGGAAAGGGCTACGTTTCCCCCGAGGGCATCGCATATCCCAACGGCACACTGACAATGGCTACAAACGCTACATTCCCTCCCTATGAGTTTAAGAGAGAGGGCGAGATCGTAGGCTTCGACGTTGATATGATGCGTGCTGTGTGCGACAAGCTTGGATATGAGCTTAAGATCAGCGACATGGACTTCAATTCCATCATTGCTGCCGTAAAGTCTGGCAAGGCTGATGTGGGTGTTGCAGGTATCAGTGTGACTGAGGACCGCAAGGCAAACATAGACTTTACAAGATCCTACTTTGATTCTGCCGCACAGGTGATCATCGTAAGAAAGAAGTAATATCCGACCGTGCCGTGCGTCATAACAGCTTCGGCACGGTCTTGTTAAGTATAGGGGGTATCGGCGAAGGTGATTACATACAATGCCGTGTTTGCGCTGCTGTCAGAGGCTTCGGCTACTGCACAGACTGAGGAGATAGGCGCTGTTGCAGGCTTTTTCAAGGGG
>JAGAKC010000388.1 GCA_017848155.1 Oscillospiraceae bacterium
GGGGTTTTCGCAAAATATCTGTACTTTTTTCAGAAAATATGCTAAAATAAGAAAAAATGAGGTGACTGTACCATGGAAAGGCTGACAAGAATATTCATTCCGCACAGGCTGTACGAGCGTCTCAGATGCATCTACAGCAACAGACTGACTGTGGTCAGCGCCCCCGATGACTACGGAAAAAGTACTATAATAAAAGAATTTGTGAAGCGCTCCCGTCCCGAAGGTATATCCTGCCGTTTCATGACCGCAGAGATGTCCGAGGACGCCTGCTTCCGAAGATACTGCGAGCTTATCCTCGGTCATGAGGAGCCGCTGCCTGTGACCGCCGCTGAATATATACGGCTCTCAAAGCTTTTTGCAAAAGGCAGACCGCCAAAACAGACAGTGGTCGTTATGGATTCCGAATGTGCCGAAAAGATGCTGTTTTCAAATCACTACTGTGCAAGGCTCTTCACGGAGCACTCACCTGCAAACACCGTCATACTATGCAGAACTGTCGGTCCGTATCGTGAGGATATGCTGACAAGATGCGGCACGGTTATCATATCCGCAAAGGAGCTTCGGCTGACCGTTGATGAATCCCAGGAATACCTTTCCCTTTGCGGAGTAACGGAGGCAGATCTCTGCCATATCCACAGTATGACAGGAGGCGAGGTGCTGCGATTGAGGCTCAGCGCACTGGCGATACTGAGCCATATAAGCATAACCAGCTACCGTACGGACAACCTGTTTGCAAAGCTCATATATGAGCTTCTTCCGCCGCAGGTACAGCTTTCCGCTATATTTGCCTGCACCTTTTCAAGGCTTGACAAGGAGCTGTTTTCATATCTCTCCCTTTGCCGCTGTACAGGCGAATATTTCGGTGAGGAAGCACTGTCTGAAAGCGCTGTGATGGAAGACATCGAATATATCAATGCAGTGGTGCCTGTCATATCCATAAATCGCAAAACAGGCACACACAATGTCAGTATCAACTTCAAGCATGCCATGTACCGTATATTTCTGGAGCTTCCGCAGCAGATACAGGCGGAGCTGCACAGGGTCAGTGCTATGGATTTCATGCGTGACCGAAAGACCTTCCGTGCCTTCTGCCAGTATTATATGGCAGGTGACATACAGACTGCCGCCGAAACAGACAGGGATGAGCCTGTTTCGTTTGAGATGCTGATGAAAGCAAAGGATTTTCTGCTGAAATATGTTCTTGAATGTCCGCTTGACTGCAAGACGATGATACCAAGACTTTTAAGGCTTATGGCGCTGCTGATGCTGACGCCCTACAAAGAGCGTGTAAAACCACGCTACAGGGAAGTGATCAGCTATATTTCACGCTCTCCCAACTACAGGGAAAAGGAGCGACGTGGAGTACTGTCATACGCATTTGCACTGCGCACATATGAGGACTTCTTCTTCCTTGAAAAGATGGGAAATCACATCAAGCGTGCATATGAGCTTTTCTCAGCCTCCTACGCTTCCTATGCACCGCTTCACGCATGGTGCCTTTATTCGCCGTCAGTGTTTTCGCTCATCCACAGATACTCTATACCGCTTCGCACAGAAATTGATCAGTTTTCCCGTATCCAGAGCATGTACTGTGATATGATACATCACGGAGAGCACGTCGTTGATCTGTATAAGGCAGAGTGCAGCTACTTCATAGGTGATTTCGGCACAGCACTTTCAAGGTCACTGGAGATAGCCGACCAGTGCAGCGGCGGTATCAGGTCGATACCCTCACGCTTATGTGCACTCTCTACCGCAGCACGCTGCGCTCTCATGACGGGAAGCTATGAGATATACCGCAGCTGCTCAGACAGGATAGCCGATATAATGCGGCTTGACACCTATTCCGAGATAGGAGATATGGCTGCGCTGTGCCTCGCACTTCTGTGCTGTCTGCGACGTGGCAGCCTTGATGAGCTTATGCGTATCTGCGCAAAGCCGGATGAGGAGCTTCTGCTCAACCGCTACAGCGCTCCCCTCTCCTTTTTCGTTCGCTGCTTTGCGATGGTATTAATGAAAAAATACAGGATGCTGATAGAGCACTCGGAATACTATATGCAGGCTGCCCGTGATGTACGTAACGAAACGGCGCTTGTCATGCTGCAGCTGTCATCCGCCACTGCGCACCTTATTGAAGGCGAGCAGGAAAACGCACTGAAACGTCTCAGAGAAACGATAAGGATACTGCGTGGCTCGGGTATTACGATGCCGGCAGTGGAATACTGCATACATGACCCCGATCTTTTCAGATTCGGACGTGACCACATGCCGGAGCACCGCAGCTTTTTTGAAAACGTGCTGACAGCCGCAAAGCCGCTGCGAAAAAACATTGAAGCTCTCAGAAGCTATGAGCTGACCGATATCGCAGAGCTTTCATCCGCATCCGAAAATTCTCTGGCAGAAGAAATAAAGCAGCTGCGCAGCAGGCTCGGGCTTACGGAAAGCGCACTGAAATACGCTGTACTTGCCGCACGCAGGCATTCCAACGAGGAGATAGCCGACATCTGCGGCTGCTCCGTAAACAGCGTCAAAAGCAGCCTGAAGCGTACGTACGCAAAGCTGGGCATACGCTCCCGCAGTCAGCTGCGTCATATACTGGAAATATGACCGGCAGCATATAACACATGATCTCCCCCGATATACGAGGGAGATCTTCTTTTTTACTGATATTTGAATCAAAAACTCTACTCACAATGCTATTCAGCTTCGGAAAGCTGTTTTTTACGCACTGCCTTGTCAGTATACATTCTTTCATCAGCCGCTTTCAGAAGCTGTGCATAATCACATTCTTCGTTTACGAAGCTGTAGCCCATCGAAAATCTCAACGGCACTTCGATATCTTTGGAAAGAGTAGCTGTACTGTTCCCACGGATATAATCCAGCGTTTCGATGGTGCGCTGAAGCTCTATCTCGCTGTCATAGCCATACAGGAACAGAACATATTCATCGCCGCCCTGTCGTGCCGCAACGCTTTCACGTATTCCGAAATGATTTATTACATCAGCGATCTTTTTAAGATACTTATCTCCCTTTTCATGACCGTAACTGTCATTTATTCCCTTAAGTCCGTCAGCATCTATCATTATGACGGCACTGTGATTCAGCTCCTGCGGCCGAGAAAACAGCTCCGCAAGCTTTGTTTCAAGTCCACGGCGGTTATAAAGACCCGTCAGCGCATCGATATCCCTTTCATGCTCAAGCGCCCTGCGCTTGCTTATCTCCTCGGTAACATCGACCGTCACCCCGAAAACATCTTCTCCGCTCTTGCTCTCATCAAGACGTATGTAGCGCTCACCCAGCTGATACACATCATTCTCAACAGAAAAAGGTGTGCTTCGTATCTCGTCAAGGAATTTAATAAAGCCAGCCGCATCATGGGAATACTTCTCCATATTTTCCGCATCTGTTCCGAGTATCATCGGAACATACTCTGAAAAATGCACCTTTTCAGTCCGCCTGTTATATTCATAGACACCTATATACAGCCCTGTTTTACTTAGGACATAGGACATGCGCCTGTTGTTTTCAAGCAGACTCCTGACCATGGTATTGATGTAATCCGAAAGCTCTGAAAGCTCCAAACTGGATCTTACATCGACCGTTTCGCTAAGGTTGCCCTCTGACAGCTCCTGCAGGTTTTTATTTACCCTATGGATAGACTGTACCACGTATTTGTCCATATACCAGACAACGATCTTCGCAAGCACGATACCGACAACAGTCAGACTAAGTGCTATCCAGAACATGGTCGTAGGCACACGGCGATATAGATTCTGTGTATAAACTACACGACCC
>JAGAKC010000389.1 GCA_017848155.1 Oscillospiraceae bacterium
GCTTCCACACGCAGAAAAGGATGAACACGAGCGAGCCCAGCGGCAGCAGGATATTCGACACGATGAAATCCTCAAGGTCCATTATGTTTGAGCTGCCGCCGAAGGGCGTGAAGCCTTTCAGAGCGTTGAAGCCGAGCACACAGGGCAGCGACAGCAGGAACATTGCCGCACCGTTGATGACGCATGCCTTTTTCCTGCCCCAGTCAAAAAGCTCCATCGTGCAGGAAAGGATGTTCTCGAATACCGCAAACACCGTTGACAGCGCCGCAAAGGACAGGAAGATGAAGAACAGAGTTCCGAGTATCTGACCCCAGGGCGCAGCCGCCTCGTTTATCCTGTTGAAAACGTTGGGCAGCGTTATGAAGATGAGGTCGGGTCCGCTGTCAGGGCTTACACCGTGCGCAAAGCAGGCAGGGAAGATGATAAGTCCCGAGGTTATCGCAACGAAGGTGTCCAGCAGCGCAATGTTCACCGATTCTCCCATCAGTGAGCGCTCCTTGCCGATGTAGCTTCCGAATATCGCCATAGAGCCGATTCCGACGCTCAGCGTAAAGAACGACTGATTCATCGCAGCTACCACCACGTTAAAGAATTTCTGCGGAGTGTTCACCTTTTCAAGGTCGGGCATCAGGTAGAATTTAAGACCCTCTGCGCCGCCCTCCATGAATATGCTTGCCGCCGCAAGACCTACCATTATCACGAGAAGCGCTATCATCATCGCCTTTGTGACCTTTTCAAGACCCTTCTGCACGCCGAAGCCGCATACCAGAAAGCCTGCAGCCACCACTATACCCATGAATATCATCATCGTAACAGGGTCAGAAAGCATCTCTCCGTGCGCCGCTTCAACTCCCTTTGCGTCAAGTCCGTTGAAGCCGCCTGCTGCCGTCTTTACGAAGTAATTCAGCAGCCATCCCGCAACTGTCGTATAGAACATCATCAGCAGGTAGTTTCCCGCAAGACAGAAATAACCGTGGATATGCCATTTCTGACCCTTCTTTTCCAGCTGCTGATACAGCTTCACGGGACTTTTCTGAGCCGCACGGCCTGCCGCAAACTCCATCGTCATGACGGGCACGCCCATTATCAGCAGGAAGAAAAGGTATATCAGCACGAATATTCCTCCGCCATTCTGCCCTGCCACATAGGGGAATTTCCACACGTTTCCTATGCCTATGGCGCAGCCTGCGCTAAGCAGTATGAAGCCAAGGCGGCTTTTCAGTTTTTCTCTTTCCATAACAGACCTTTCCTTATTTATACTGTATGTATGCACCGCAGCGCACACCCTAACAGTATACCCCGAAAGGGGTCGGTCTGTCAAGTACCCTGACCGCCTGTTTTTATGTTTCTTATGTTGCGGCGGTATCTGCCGGGGGTTATGCCCATGTATTGCTGAAACATCTTGCAGAAATAGGCGGACGTGCCGAAGCCGCATTCAAAGCTTATCTCGTCCATGGTCAGGCTGCTGTTGCGAAGAAGCTCCGCCGCCATGTCCACACGATACCGCAGCAGATACGTCACGGGCGCAGTTTTAAGGCACCTGCGGAAGCAGCGTGAAGCCTCGCTCTTGCTGATGTTTGCGGAGGCTGCGATGTCCTCAAGGGAAACTGACCTGCGGTAGTTTCGGCGTATGAAGTCCACCATCAGGTTGACACGCTTTCTGTACACGTTTTCTGTTTCGGCGCCCGCAGCAGCGGCAACGAGGTTTATGTACACCAGCCGCCACAGCTCTGCAAGGTGGCAGTGCAGCTCCAGCTCAAAGCAGCAGCTGCTTTCGGTCTTGAGCGCCAGCTCCTCTTCCTCTGCGGTCAGCTGCGGCTCGCCCGTATGCCGCATCACCAGTGCGGCGGCGGCAGCTCCAAGCTCTGCGACCCTGCGCTCCCAGAGCACGCTGTCGCTGAATTTCACCGCAGACAGCGCAGTGCTGCCCAGCACAGGCTGTATGTAGCGGATGTATATCACGCTTTTTTCCGCTGCTATCACCTCGGGGGAGAATGCAAGACCCATGCACAGTGCGTCCTCGCTGCATATGAGGCTCCTCGGCACGTCTGCGTTTATAAGCGCAGCCTGCCCCTGCGTCAGGGTGAGGTGCTCCGTCGGGGTCTTTACGTGCACCGTGCCGCTGTACACGAGTATCAGCTCGGGCACGCTGCACAGCTTCATGCCTGTGCTGCGGCTGTCGTACCGCTGCACCTGCACACCGATGTCTGTCCGTTCGATCCTGTTTTCGCTCATAGAGTAATTCTCCTTGTTTATTTACTTAACTCGGGAAGATAGTCATATAAATCTCCCAAGTATAGTTTTTGGCAATATTGTGCTGATTACAGGGAAAATACTGTCATTTTATCTTCGCCCGAAATCAGCCCGACCCTTGCTGCAAAAGCAAAGGAAACGATTTCTCAAAAATGTGCGTAAACCTTTACACAGTGGGAATATCTCGCATTTTGCGCCCGTTTTTTTTACCTTACGGGGGGACTTTTTCTGCCCGTTTTTGAAATTCCTTTGAGCATATTATACAATAAATCGGCAATATTGTCAATTGTTTATAATCGTTTTCAAGTGTATAATGAATTAAATGAGTGACGTGGACAGGTATGACTTTCGTCACCATATCGGCTTAGCTTTTTAAGGAGGAATAAACATGAACAAATTCAAGAGGCTGCTTGGCTGCGGTCTTGCGGCTGCAATGATACTCAGCATGACAGCATGTGACGAGGGCGGCGCAACTCCCGCTGTTACAAGCGGTGTCGGCGTTGGTACTTCAGGCGTTGCAAGTAACCCTGCCGCTACCACCACAACAGGTGCAAACACCACCACCGACCCTGACGCAAACGCTGCGACAGATAAGGAGATCAAGGACATCGACACAGGCGCCTTTACTCCCGACGGTAATTCCGGCGTTGTAAAGTTCCTTGGCTACTACGACATCACTGTTGACCAGAAGGGCGCAGAGCAGGTAGACGTTTTCGAGTCCGAGACATACGGCGGTAAGATCGAGTGGATCTCCGCATCCTCGGGTGCAGCTTACTATGAGAAGCTCGCTACACTGATCGCTGCTGATGATTCTCCCGACCTGCTCACATTCGAGCCTCTTGCATTCCCCTACGGCGCAAGCAAGAACATGTTTGAGCCGCTGGATGACTATCTGAACGCTGACGATCCCATCTGGGCTGACATGAAGGAGCTTATCGACAGCTACGTTTACGAGGGCAAGCACTACTACTTCCCCCACAGAATGACGACCAGCTTCGCTCTCAACTACAACAGAAAGACCATTGAGGACGCATGTCTTAAGGATCCTTACGATCTGTACATGAACGGCGAGTGGACATGGGACGCTTGGCGCCAGATGATGATCGACTTCTGTAACCAGAGCGACGACAACATCGGCTGGTACGCTACAGATACCATCACCACCTCCTTTGTTAATACAACAGGCTATCCTGTTATCGACTCTCTGCCCAGCGGCGACGTTGTAAACAACCTCCAGAGCCAGGAGATCACAAGAGCTGTAGAGTTCCTGTCCGAGCTTGGCAGAAACGGTCTGCTTTATCCTGCTGATCACCCCTACGGCGACTGGGTATCTCCCCAGGTATGGGCACCCATCTCTGACAAGATCCTGTTCCTCGGCATGGAGCCTGAGTGGACATACATCGCTGCAACAGAAGAGCTGCAGAACCCTGCTGGTGTAGAGAACGACATCTTCGACACACCCTCTGACCTTGCATTCGTTCCCTTCCCCAGAGATCCCGAGGCTGACCAGTACTATCAGGGCAGCGGCACATTCGGTTACATGATCCCCAAGGGCGCTAAGAACATCAAGGGCGCTGTTGACTTCATCATGTGCAACCGTCTGTTCGACACTGACGAGAACGTTATGGCTCAGGTAAGAAACGACCACATTGCACCTGCTAAGGTTACATACACAACAGGTAAGTACGAGGGCATGCAGAAGTGGGCTATCACATGGGACGCACAGGTTTACGACATGTGGAGAGAGATGTGTGATCCTACCAAGTTCACATTCATCATCGAGGACCTCTACGGCTTCGGTACAGAGTTCCAGACAACCATCACAACAGCTGTTTACAACTCCACCTTCGGTGAGGAGTCCTGGACACAGCAGGTTGGCGAGATCGCTCCCGTTGTTCAGGGTATCCTTGACGAGTACGCTGACTAATTAAATATCACAATGCCGTCCGAAAGGGCGGCATTTTCTTTAGCTTATTGAATATTGAATAGTGAATATTGAATAATGAATAATTAAGGTGCGCCCTTAGGGCGGGATATCAAAGATTCCGTAATCGTAGGCGCAGATGATAATTAAAATCAACCTTTCGGAAAACGGATGTCAATTGATATAAGCGCCCGAACGGGCGCCACCACACTTATTCAATATTCGTTATTCTTTATTCATTCTTCATTATAACGTTCCTGCTGTGTCCTTTGCACATGAAAGGGGAGGGGGATATTGTTGAAAGTGCACAAAAATGAGGGCGTGATTTTTACTATCTTTTCTGATAAAATTTAGACAAACACCTTGATAAAAAATGAAATTTTTAGTATAATAGATGTGATATGATATATATCAAATATTAGGACAGTGGGTCGCTCCCACGTCCGGAAAATTCAGGAGGAATATTCCAATGGCAGTTAAAGTTGCAATTAATGGTTTCGGCCGTATCGGCCGTCTGGCATTCAGACAGATGTTCGGCGCTGAGGGCTACGATGTAGTAGCTATCAACGACCTCACAAAGCCCTCTATGCTGGCTCACCTTCTCAAGTACGATACCGCTCAGGGCGGCTACTGCGGCAAGATGGGCGAGAACCTTCACACTGTATCCGCTGATGACGAGGCTGGTA
>JAGAKC010000390.1 GCA_017848155.1 Oscillospiraceae bacterium
GATATTCTATACCGCTGATTTCACCGTATATCTTGCAGCATGCGTCGTGTCGCTCCTCAGCGTTGCCCTCTTTGGCTGCATTGTTAGTATTGGTTTGTTTTTATGGGTTAATTCCATTTACACGCTTTATTTTTCGGAACCACATCGGATATGCTCGGCGTTACCGATACTCTTGCTTCTGTAAAATCTCTTGTTACTATCCTCACTATCATCCTTGCCGCACTCATCACAGTGCTTATGGAGCGTTCCTTTATCGCAAAGGAAACAGGCGAGATCGCACTCATGAAGGCTATCGGCACAAGAAACAGCAGTATCTGCGCTTACCACGCATTACGCTTTGCGTTCGTGGGAGTAATTGCAGTGATAGTTTCAGAAATAGCTGCAATGCCGCTGACCCACCTTTGCATTGACCCTATATTCAAAATGATGGGCATGGAGCTTGCTCCCGATTACGCCATCGATCCGCTTGAGCTGTTCCTGATCTTCCCTGCGATCATTCTTGCCACAACAACGCTCAGCGCATTCCTTACCTCGCTCTATACAAGAAAGATCAAGTCCTCTGACACTGCTAATATTGAATAAGAAAGGAAACCATCATGAATATTCTCGAAGTAAAAGACCTTTGCAAAACATATATCGTAAACAAGCGCCAGAACAACGTTCTTAAGAACGTGAACTTCACCGTGTCCGAGGGTGAGATGGTGGCGATAATGGGTCCCTCAGGCTCAGGTAAATCCACACTGCTGTATGCCGTTTCAGGCATGGACAGCATCACCGCAGGCGAGGCGCTCTTCTGCGGCAAGAACATCGCAAAGATGGGCGAAAAGGAGCTTGCCGACCTGCGCCTTGACGAGATGGGCTTCATTTTTCAGCAGATGTATATGCTGAAAAATCTGACGGTGCTCGACAACATCATTCTTCCTGCGGTACAATCCAGTAAGAACACTGAAAGCCGCAAGGAAACTGTACAGCGTGGTCAGGAGCTTATGCGCAAGCTCGGTATAATCGACATTGCCGACAATGATATCAACGAAGTGTCGGGCGGTCAGCTACAGCGTGCCTGCATCTGCCGAAGTATGATAAACGATCCTAAGATGATATTCGCAGACGAGCCTACAGGCGCACTCAACCGTACTTCATCTGACGAGGTAATGGAGGAGCTTGCAAAGCTCAACGATGACGGCACGACCATCATGCTGGTCACTCATGATGTAAAAGTAGCGGCAAAATGCACAAGAGTTCTGTACATAGTTGACGGAAACATAAAAGGAGAGTATAATTTAGATAAGTGCGAAAATGCATCTCAGATGAGAGAGCGTGAGCGTGCACTGAATAACTGGCTTTTAGAGCTTGGATGGTGATATCAGCACGGGCGGCAACAGGTCGCCCATACGCTGTTTGAAAGGAATTACGATGACAGACATTCTTATCGTAGAGGATAACAAAGAGCTTGCCGACCTGCTGTGTGATTTCCTGCGTGCGGAGAATTACACAGTGTCGGTAGCCGAAACAGGAGAAAAAGCCTTGTCGCTGTACGAAAAGTACGGGGCAAGGCTTATCGTGCTTGATATAATGCTCCCGGGGATAGATGGCTTTGCGGTGTGCAGAAAGATACGTGAGGACAGCAATACTCCGATACTTATAGTAAGTGCAAAGACAGCTAAGGAGGATAAGCTAAGCGGACTTATGCTGGGTGCTGATGACTACATCGAAAAGCCGTATGATATAGACATAATGCTTGCGAAGATAGGCGGAATATTCAAGCGCAGATACGCAGTTGATGAGCTTACCGACGGAGATATCCGTATCAACAAGGTCAGCCGCACGGTCTGCAAAAATGATGTACCGATCGACCTCACCGCAAAGGAGTTTGATCTGCTGTTACTGCTTGTCGAGAACAAGGGAAAAGCGCTCACTAAGGAATTCCTGTTCAATCAGATATGGGGCAGTGACAGCTTTTCCGAGCAGCAGACGCTGACCGTGCACATCAAATGGCTGCGTCAGAAGATCGAGGATGACCCGAAGGCTCCGAAACGGATAATGACAGTTTGGGGAGTAGGCTATAAATATGAAAGCGTTTAACAGGATATCTGTGGTCGTGGTGGCGGTGATAATTGCCGTATTCGCCGCTGCAAATGCGATAATGCTGTCGGACAGAAATGACAACGGCAGACCCTACCGTGTGGAGATAAATCGTCTTGTCCATGAAATGAAAAACGGATCAGCTCCCGACATTTCCGGGTGCGAGTATGTTACGTCTGTCACGGAATACGGCGATGATTTTTACAGCTCTGACAGCGATCATGTTATCAGGGAGATAAACGGGGCGCTGTACCGTTTTGACTATAAGACGGACAATGTCGCAGGTAAAACGGAGATGATTCTGACCGTGAATGTCATTCTCGGTGTTATGGCGACGGTCATTATTGCTGTTATGCTGTACATAAGGGTGAAGATACTGAAGCCGTTTGAACAGCTTTCCGATGTTCCGTATGAGCTTTCAAAGGGAAATCTCACTGCGCCTGTAAAGGAAACGAAAAGTCGCTTTTTCGGGCGTTTCGTATGGGGAGTTGATATGCTCCGTGAGAATATGGAGAAGCAGAAAGAGCGTGAGCTGGAGCTGCAAAAGGATAAGAAAATGCTGCTGCTGTCGCTGTCGCATGATATAAAAACTCCGCTTTCTGCGATAAAGCTGTACTCGAAGGCGCTGTCAAAGGGTCTGTACACAAGTGCGGAGAAGCAGCTTGAGATCGCAGAAAACATAAATGCAAAGGCGGACGAGATAGAGAGCTATGTTTCGCAGATGATCACCGCATCAAGGGAGGATATCCTGAGTCTTGAGGTCAGTATGGGTGAATTTTATCTGTCGCAGCTTATGAGCGGTATAAAGCAGTATTACACTGAAAAGCTGTCGCTGATAAAGACTGGATTTACTGTTGACAGCTATACGGATTGCCTGCTTGGCTGCGACCTTGACCGCAGTATCGAGGTGATACAGAATATCATTGAGAATGCGATAAAATACGGTGACGGAAAAAGTATCGATATCAGCTTTTCCGAGGAGGACGGTTGTATCCTTATAGCTGTCCGCAACAGTGGCTGTTCTTTGCCTGATACAGATATACCGCACATTTTCGACAGCTTCTGGCGAGGTCAGAATGCCTCAGGTGAAAAGGGCAGCGGTCTTGGACTATACATCTGCCGTCAGCTCATGCACAAGATGAACGGCGACATCTTCGCAGGGATAAATGACGGCTTTATGTGTGTTACTGCGGTGTTCAGAAAAATATGAGCGCTCATTCCTGAACTTAGTCGGATCAAGCATTCTCCTTTGGTATGATGAAAATACCGTATCAGACGCCGATTCACTTGAAATGCACACTGATAAATGATATAATAGAAAAAACGATCAGCGAGATGAGCAGATTATCGATAGTTGAAAGGAAACAGTATATGAAGATAAAGAAATTATTGTGCTTACTGATCAGCGGTATGTTATCATTATGCGGCTGTGCCGGCAGTGAAAAACCATCTGTCATGATTCCTGAAGACGATGTCAGTACAACTGACGAGTTCGTTTTGTCTGAGGAAGAACTAAGATCGTCATATATTACTGATGACAATGCCCGTGTGTTTTACGAGATATTTGTCGGCTCTTTTTCAGATTCAAACGGAGATGGTATAGGCGATCTCAGAGGTATCATCGAACGCTTTGACTATCTTAACGACGGCGACCCTGTTTCGGGACGTAGTCTGGGCGTGGAGGGTATATGGCTTACTCCGATATTCAAGTCGCCATCGTATCACAAGTATGATGTGGAAGATTATTATGCGATCGACAAGTCATTCGGCACTGAGGATGATCTCAGAGAGCTTATATCACTGTGCCATGAACGTAATGTCAAGATAATACTTGACCTTCCGATAAACCACACAAGCATCAAAAATACATGGTATGCCCTGTTTGCGGCAGCACGTCAGAATAAAGATGCTTCAAGCGAATATTACGATCTTTACAGCTGTTCTGATTCCGCTTCGTCTGACGGCAGGATATTCTCAAAGATAAGCGGTACAGAGGAATATTACGAGTGCAACTTCTCGGCTGATATGCCTGAACTTGATTTCAGTAATGGATCAGTCGTTGAAAAGATGAAGCAGGTCGCTGAATACTATCTTGACATGGGCGTTGACGGATTCAGATTTGACGCCGCAAAGTATATTTTTCTCGGCGAAGAGAAACGAAATGTTGAATTCTGGAACGACTATATCGGATACTTAAGAGAAAAGAACAGTGATATTTTTACTGTGGCTGAGGTCTGGGCGCATGACTCGATCACAGAGCCTTATTTTACAGCCACCAACTGTTTTGATTTCACCATGTCGCAGCTTAGCGGACAGGTCGCGACCACTGCAAAGGGCGGAGATGTAAACAGCTACACCGCCTATATCGAACAGTATCTGTCGGCCATCAGAATGCAGAACAGCGACGCAATGATGATACCGTTCGTTGCAAATCACGACATGGACAGGGCAGCAGGCTTTCTGACGGTGGCAAGCGGCGAGATGAAGATGGCTGCAAATCTGTATCTGCTGACTCCAGGTGCACCTTTTATCTATTATGGAGAGGAGAGAGGTATGAAAGGCTCACGTGGTTCAGCCAATACTGATGCCAACCGACGTCTTGCAATGTTATGGGGAGATGGTGATACCGTATCCGATCCCGAAGGCATTCCAGAGCCGGAGCTTGAAGCAGCAGCTGCTGCCGGTGAGCAGAAGAAAGAAGGAACTCTCGAGAGCATCAAGGGTGCTGTTTCACACAAGAATCTTGTTTTCGGTGTGATTGCGATCTTCCTTTATGTAGGTATTGAGGTCGGTATTCCTAACATGGCAAATCTTTATATGACATCAGCAGACGGTCTTGGTATGGCAGCCGGTGTTGCCGGAACCCTCGTCGGTGCATATTGGTTCCTTATGCTTTGCGGCCGTCTTGTCGGCGGTGCAGTCGGTGGCAAGGTCTCAAGCCGTGCCATGATGACAGCAGTGAGCTCAGCGGCAATCGTGTTCATCCTTCTTGGAATGTTCCTTCCTAAAACATGGACAATGAGCCTTCTCGGAGCTGAAGTTCCGGTAGGAATGCTCTTTTTCGTCATCTGCGGTCTCTGCACTTCGATCATGTGGGGAGCAATCTTCAACCTCGCAGTTGAGGGACTCGGAAGATATACTTCCATCGCATCCGGACTCTTCATGGTAATGGTATGCGGCGGCGGTATCCTTCCTTTGGTACAGGGCGCAGTAGCAGACGCAGCGGGCTATGTAAACAGCTACTGGGTGCTTATCGCAGCTCTTGTCTACACTCTTTGGTTTGCCCTTTATGGCTCTAAGACGAATAAATAAAATCAGATAGATATGGATTCAACATTTGTAGTAGGAATAGATGTCGGCGGACAGACCACGAAGCTTGGTGTAGTTGACGCAAGAGGAACAGTCCTCACACAGACTGTTATCCGCACGGATACTTATACAACTATCGAACCTTACATTGCCGAGCTTGCAGAGGCTCTCAGAAAGGTAATTGCTGATGCAGGTGCCGAGGGTAAGGTAAGAGGTATCGGAGTCGGTGCACCAAACGGAAACTATTATACAGGTACCATTGAAAATGCCGTGAACCTTTCATGGGGCGGCACTCAGACAATCGAGTTCTCGAAGTTGCTTTCTGAGGCGATGGCTGGACTTCCGGTCGCTCTTACCAACGATGCGAATGCTGCGGCTGTTGGTGAAATGACATATGGAGCGGCAAGAGGCATGAAGAACTTCATCATGATCACTCTGGGTACCGGCGTAGGTTCTGGTATCGTCATCAACGGAGACGTAGTATATGGACACGACGGTTTTGCCGGTGAACTTGGTCACGTGGCTGCAGTACGCAACAATGGACGTACCTGCAATTGCGGAAAGACAGGATGCCTCGAGACTTATGCTTCGGCAACAGGTGTGGCACGTACAGCACGTGAATGGCTCGAACTCAGCGATGAGCCTTCTGTTCTCAGAAGCCTTGACAATATCACTTCAAAGGATGTCTACGAGGCAGCTAAGGAGGGAGATAAACTTGCGCTCAAGATCTTTGAGTTCACAGGAAAGATTCTCGGACGCTCATTTGCAGACTTCATCGCATTCAGCTCACCTGAGGCTATCGTTCTCTTTGGCGGTCTTGCAAGGGCTAAGGAATTCCTCCTCCAGCCTATAGAGGATGCGATGAATGCCAATGTTCTTCCTTTATGGAGAGGCAAGGTGAAGATTGTATTCTCTCAGCTTAAGGAGTCTGATGCTGCTATTTTGGGAGCATCTGCCCTCGCTTGGGAACTTTAATGAAAAATTTTCGCAGAATTTTTAGTTTTGGCATACCCTTTGCAAATAAACTGATTAAAAAAGAAAGTTAGTTTAGTTGTTAATAATAGGGTTATAGTATAAGAGGAACCGTCGTGATGACCGGTTCCTCTTTTCGTGTACGCCCAGCATGGGCATGTTCTAACGGGTGAAAGTCCCCAATGCGCCCTAATGACGGGAAGCATATAGCAAAAGGCAATGGTGTCTATCGTGAGGTAGAATCTGAAGGAA
>JAGAKC010000391.1 GCA_017848155.1 Oscillospiraceae bacterium
AGTGTCTGCCCCGATAAGATGTACGTGGGCGGCTCGAACAATTATCAGTTCGTCCCCTGTGTTCTTGACGAGGATGACTTTTTCAGCGGAGTTCGTTTCAGCCGTGACAGCCTGATACGTGGAAGCTATGCTATGTGCGATGCGCCGCAGGGTCATATACAGACGAACGAGCCTAATGCTGTCCATTCCTACGACCCGTTTATAATCGACTAGGAGGGCACAGAAGCTATCTCCGAGGACGGCGAGATAATGATACAGTACGGCACAGAGATGAAAAAGGTAAAGGCCGAGCATGCGGATGCCTTTGTGCCTGATGTTCCGATAATCTCACATGAGGTCGGTCAGTTTGCGATGTACCCCGATTTTTCGGAGCTTTCAAGGTACACAGGTCCCGTGCGTCATGAAGCGTATGCTGCGTACAAAAAGGGTCTTGAGGAAAAAGGTCTGTTCACTCACTGGGAGGACTTTTTCAGGGCGTCGGGCGCATTGTCAGTACAGTGCTACCGCTATGATATAGAAACTGCACTGCGAAGTGAGCATATGTCGGGATTCCAGCTTCTGGATATCCAGGACTTCCCGGGTCAGGGCGTAGCTACTGTGGGAATACTGAATTCGTTCCTTGAAAACAAGGGACATGTCAGAGCTGAAGAATGGCGCAGCTACTGTGCAGAGTCAGTGGTCCTTGCAAATGTAAAGAGATTCGTATTTGATGCAGGTGAGGAGATAGAGGTCGGACTTCTGACAAGCTCTACCGCTCCCGATTTCAGCGCAGAAGCAGTTTCGTGGAGCGTTACGGTCGACGGAGATATCGTTGCAGAGGGAAGAAGTGAGCTGCATTCGAAGAGCGGCAGGCTGACACGCTATAAGACAGCTGTTTTCAGTGTCGGCTGCGACAAGCCTGTGACCGCACTGCTTGATATCAGGGCAGAGGGCACGGAGGTTTCAAATTCCTATGAGCTTTACATCTACCCCGAAACTGACGTTACCATCACAGAGGATAAGATAACCGCAAACGGCAGGACAGTTGCGATATCACGTGACTTTGAAGAAGCAAAGCGCACAGGTGCACTGTATATTCCTGCAAAGGGAGAAGCTGACCTTACAGGCGAATACTGCACGGATTTCTGGTGCTATGGAATGTTCAGAAGCATCTCCGAAAGCATGGGCAAGCCTGTCCCCACAGGAACTCTTGGTCTTTTCATCGACAAGGCTTCCGAGCTTCTCTGCGGCTTCCCCACAGAGAGCTACACAACGCCCAGATGGTACAACATCGTGAGCCACAGCCACTGCGCCGATCTTGACGGCACAGACATCGAGCCTGATGTATGGGTGATAGATAATCCCGAGCGCCGCAAGCGTCTTGGACTTCTTTACCGTGTGGATGGAGTAGTGTGCTGTACATCCCGTCTTTGGGAGATCGCTGACAAGCCCGAGGTGAAGCATTTTGCGGCTTCGATAGTAAACGGTATCTGTAATGACTGAAAGGTTTCGCTTTTCCGATGATAACAAGCGCTACCATACGCTCAATTACCATAATCTGCACACATATGGGCGAAAGGTGCATAAGGCTGCGATAGACTGCGGATTTAGCTGTCCGAATCTGGACGGCACTAAGGGTAGTGGCGGCTGCATATTCTGCAGCGGCGGAAGCGGCTATTTTACAGCCAAAAGTGTATTCTCGGTCACCGAGCAGTTTTTGGCGGAGCGTGAAAGGATATGTAAGAAATACCCCGAAGCTGCGATAACAGCATATTTTCAGGCGAATACCAATACCTATGCGCCTGTTGAAAAGCTGTCGGCGCTTTACAGCGAGGCTATCGCAGCGGGTGCAGATTCGCTGGCGATAGCGACCCGTGCGGATTGCCTGGACGAGGAGAGGGCGAGTCTTATATCATCGCTTCCGCGTCCTGTAACGGTGGAGCTTGGACTCCAGACGATACATGATACTACCGCCGAAGCAATAAACCGCTGTCATACATTTGAGGAGTTTCTTTGCGGCTATAAGATGCTTAAGGCATATGGAATACGTGTATGTGTTCATATCATAAACGGACTTCCCGATGAAGATGCGGATATGATGCTTGAAACGGCAAGGGTGCTTGGAAAGCTGCGCCCTGACGGCGTGAAGATACATCTGCTTCATGTGATAGAGGGTACCCGTCTTGCTGACATGTACAGAAACGGTGCATATCAGCCGCTTTCAAAGGAAGAGTACATAGATATCGTGATAAGGCAGCTGGAGCTGCTTGCGCCCGAAACTGTCATTGAAAGAGTGACAGGCGACGGCGATAAGAGGACTACTCTAGCGCCAAAATGGAGCTTTGACAAGATATCAGTGCTTGGCGGTATAGACAAACGTATGGCGGAGCTTGACACGTGGCAGGGAAGAGGATTCACGGAATAGGGGGTGTGGCGTTTGCTTGACAGTCTTGACAAAAAGAGCGGCATCAGCCTCTATCAGCAGATATATGAGGACATACGTGGAGATATACTTTCGGGCAGGCTGTCCGAGGGTGAAAAGCTCCCGTCAAAGCGAGCGCTGGCCGAGCGCCTGCGTGTAAGCCTTGTTACTGTTGAAAACGCGTATGCACAGCTGTCTGATGAGGGATATATCACTGCGAGAGAGCGCAGCGGCTATTATGTCCGCTACAGCGGCGGTGCGGTGGATGCGGCATCGCTTTCGGCAGAGCCACAGTATAACTTATCCGATGAGGAAAAGGACGAGCTTTCGGGCGGAGCTTCGCTGTTTCCGTTTACGGTGTGGGCAAAGCTTATGCGCCGTGTGATACTTGAAAGAGGTACGAAGCTGCTTGTGCCGTCCCATGGCTGCGGAGTGTGGGAGCTTCGGTGTGAGATATCACGATATCTGTACCGTGTCCGTGGTATTTCCGTTTCGCCTGAGTGCATAGTTATCGGCGCAGGTACAGAGTATCTTTACAATATGCTTATACAGCTGCTTGGACGTGACAGGAGCTATGGTACTGAGGACCCGTGTTATTCAAAGCTGTCAAGGATATATGCGGTGAACGGCGTCAGCCATCAGGCAGTATCGCTTGATGCGCAGGGAATGTCGGTTTCTGCTCTTGCGGACAGCGGAGTATCAGTTGCGCATATATCTCCTGCGCATCATTTCCCCACAGGAATAGTGATGCCCATATCCCGTCGAAGGGAGCTTATGTACTGGGCAGAGCAGGGAGATGACAGGTACATCATTGAGGATGATTACGACAGTGAGTATCGCTGGAGCGGCAAGCCTGTGCCGTCAATGTTCGGTATGGACAGGACAGGGCGGGTGATATACGTAAATACGTTTTCTGTTACTATAGCTCCGTCGGTGCGTATCGGCTATATGTGCCTGCCCGAAAGGCTGGTCGAGCTCTGGGAAAACAGACTTGGCTTTTCTTCCTGTCCTGTGCCTGTTTTTGAGCAGTATACACTGGCGGAGTTCATTTCGGGCGGCTATTTTGAGCGTCACATCAACCGCATGAAGAAGCATTACCGTCGAATACGGGAGCTTGTATTGCAGGTGTTTACGCTTTTTGAAGGTACTACGATAAGCGAGGAGCGTGCAGGATTGCATTTCCTTGCGGATATATGCGGCAATGCTGATGAGGTCATGAGCTTCTGTGATTCCTGCGGAATACAGATCACACCACTCTCGGAGTATTTCATCCGAAAAGCTGATTCCGATGACCGATATGTGGTCAATTACCGCTCCGCCGATGAAGATAGTCTTAGCAGATATATAAAGGAAAAAGGGCGGTAAAACCGCCCTTAAGTTATTTAATGATCTTACTCTTTTTCTCTGTGCTCTTTTTGAATTTGATCGGGGCTTCCGAGCCGCCCATATCCTCAAAGAGAGCATCTTCGCTTTCATAATCGGGAATTTCGGGATTCTTTTCTCCGTTAGCCTCATAGAACGGATTGATTATCAGCTTCTGTATCATTGGATAGCAGCAGAACATACTGATAAGTGCGAGCCAGCCAAGAGGCAGAAGCGGAACAAGTATCAGTACATACAATCCGAAAAGCACCAGAAGGACTGCATACGCAAGATAAAAGAAAAGCGCAATGAGATTTCCCTTGATATTAAGAAATGCAAGGATAAGCGAATTCTTCAGTATAGCGGGCATTTTCAGGTTCAGTGCGACTATCTGCGGATAGATGTAGAAGTTCATCAGAAGGAAGATTATCTCAGCAGACATCGTAAGCGCATAGTAAAGCCAGTATGTATCATGATCATTCATGTTTACAGTGTAGAAGTAGAAGGCATACACGGATAACGCAATGACTGCGACATCAATAAGACCGATGACAAATGAGCTTTTGAAATTTTTCTTGAATGCCTGCCAGAAATCGTGAAAGAGGAACTGTGGCTTTTGAAGATATATGTTTCTCATCATATGCGTCATTGCTGCTGTGGCAGGACCGAATGTTACTATCGGAAGACAAAACAGTACGTAGAGAAAATTAAGCTCAAAAAGCACCCAGAATTTGTTTGTAAAAGTTTCGACAAATCTGAAGAACGGTTTTTTCTGCGGAGGTTTTTTTGCAACACCTGAGCCTGAATCGATATAATTTCTAAATAAACCCATTAAATTGTGATCCTTTCGCTGTAGATTAAATTGTGCCCTGCATAATAATGCCAAGTATCATGATCACTGCAAGTATAAGTGCGATAACACGAAATACTGCCATCATCCTTTGTCTTTTCTTATCGTTCATAATTATCAGACCTTTCGTAAAATAATAAGATCAAAGATTATTATAACTCTTTCTGACCGCTGTTGTCAAGTAGACAATGTGAAACAAAGATGAAATTCTGCGCATTTGAGAAATTATTCCTCGCCCTCATATATTTCATCTTCGCTTTCAGCAAGCTCCTCTATTATGCTGCGGATGTCCTCAACACCCTCTCCTGACTGTGCGGAAAACTCTATAACAGTGATATCTTCAGCGCAGGGAAGCTCTGTCAGGAGTGCGGCTCTGCGTTCCTCACGCTGTCTTTTTGACAGCTTATCAGCCTTTGTCAGCACAACGACGAACGGAAGTCCGTTGTCGATAAGGTAATCGACC
>JAGAKC010000392.1 GCA_017848155.1 Oscillospiraceae bacterium
CTCCACAAGCACGGGAAGCTCCGCAGCTATCGCACTGTCAGAGGTGTCCTCGCCTGCGCAGAAATCCACCCCCGGAGTGAGCGTTACCGCCCTCATACCGCTTCTTAAGAATACCCTGCTCTCGCCCGTCACGGGAAGCTGCGGCGCTGCCTCCTCCGTCACGGTATCGACCGTATCAGCCGTGTCTGACGGCTCTGCATACACAGTGAAGCCTGTCAGCAGCATTCCTGCTACAAGCACTGCGCACATCATTTTTTTCAACATCTTTTTCATTTTCTTCCCCATTTTTCGGTCACTTATCTGTCTGTTACCGTTTTATTATATTTATGTATTCCGCCATCTCACTGTCCACCTGTGCCTTTACCGCACTGTCGGGCAGGAATATGCTCCTGTAGCTGTACAATGCCGCTCCGCCGTAGCTGCCGCACTCCATAGCCTCCTGAAGCTGCCGTGCAAGTATCGCACTGTCAGTCAGCCACTCGGTCTTACCATCGCCTGCCCAGGTGTCCTCGTAACCAATCTTCGACACCGAAAGTCCCACGACCAGCGGCTTGCCGCCTGCCGCCGCAAGCTGCTCCCAGCGTGAAAGGCACTGTGAATACGGCTGTGTGGAGTTTCTGAAGCCGTAATAAATCTGCGGCACGATGTAATCAAGGTAGCCGCTCTCTGCGCACCATTTCTCCACATCCGCATACATCAGGTTGTAATTATTCTCTATACTGCCCTGACAGCTGACGCTGAAAAGCGCCGTGGGATTTGCCGCTTTGACCGCATCATAGATAGCGCTCACCAGCCTGTCGCAGTTATCGAATCTGAAAGCCGCAAGGTCTGATCTTCCGCTCTGCGAAAACGCAGTGCTGTCAAAGGACGCGTCCGTTGTGGGATAGAAATAGTCGTCGATGTGAAGTCCGTCCACATCGTAATTCGACACTATCTCCCGAGCGCCGTCTGCGATAAGCCGTATCACCTCGTCATAGGCAGGATTCAGATAGTAATATCCGCCCACCTCGACCAGCCGTGTGCCGCCGTTAAGCCATTCCGCCGCAGGGTAGCTTCCGTAGCTGCCCATGTCAGACGTGCTGTAGGCACGAAGCGGATTTATCCACGCATGCACCGATATCCCACGTGCATGCGCCTGCTGAATAACTATCTCCAGCGGGTCAAACCCCGGGTCAGCACCGATGCTGCCCGTAACGTACTTTGACCACGGGAAAAGCTGTGAGCTGTAATATGCATCACTGTGCGAGCGTGCATGTATGTACACCGTGTTCAGTCCTGCATTTTTGCAGTTATCCAGCGCCGCACCGATATTTGCGGTAAATGCGCTCTCGCTCTGCCCTTTCAGCAGCGTTGAAAGCTCCAGATAGGATATCCACACGCCCTGTACCTCTGCATGATTAAGCGCATTGTAGCTGTTTTTGCCATAGTCAACGGGCGGAGGTGTGACAGGGTCGTTTTCGTCAGTGACATCCTCGGGGGATGCGACATCCTCGGTGTCATCAGTTTCGTCAGCTATCTCCTCGGTAGGTTTAACATCCTCAATTTCTTCACTTTCGTCAGCGACGTCCTCGGGGGACACGGTGTCCTCGGGGGATGCGACATCCTCGGGGTACACGGTGTCCTCTGTGTCAGGGTCAGCCTCCTCCGTGTATGGTATCACTATCTCAAAAGGCTCGTCAGAAGCTGTTTCCTCCGTCGGGTCAGCTTCTGCCGTGTCACGGCTTTCGTCTGGTAAGGTCTGCACGTCAGGCTGTGAAATCCCTGATATACCCGTTTTATCTGACATATCTGACGAAGCATCAGGCGCTGCCGTGCCGCCTGCGTCAACTATATTTATCTGCGCCCTGTCGGTCTGCGCACCTGTGGCAGCACCCGAAGCGCAGCCTGTAAGCAGCACCGCCGACAGCAGCAGGCACATAATGCTTTTTATCGGCTTTTTCATATATTTTCCCCCATGCCGCAGAGCACATCCTTCCCCGAAATACGCTGCGGACAGAACAGTTTTTATATATAATATTGTATAGTCGATTATATTATAACAAATATCTCCCCCATAGTCAATACATGGAGCACGATTTTCCGCATGGATACGCAGTTTTTCGGGACTTTTCCCCATTAAAGCCAGCTCTCTTTGTCGAAAATAGATAAAAATTTACATTTTAGACGTTTAACCTGTCAAAATTCAGCAAAAGCTATTGACATATTGACTTTTTTCAACTAAAATGTATGCTTAGAGTAGTATGTGTTACTGCACAGACGGTGGTAAAAATGCCGCCCGTCATCTTTTCTGAAGGAAGGATATTGCCAAAAATGGAGAACATCATCAGCCTTAGAAACATCGTCGTTGAGTTTGACGGCGAGCAGATACTGAAAAACATCGACCTTGACATAAGGGACAAGGAATTCGTAACGTTTCTTGGTCCGTCAGGCTGCGGAAAGACAACGACGCTCAGGATAATCGGAGGATTTCTCACCCCCAACAGCGGCGATGTCATAATGGACGGAAAGCGCATAAACGACCTGCCGCCCCACAAGCGTGACGTAAACACCGTATTCCAGAGATACGCACTGTTTCCGCACCTTAATGTGTATGAGAATATCGCATTCGGTCTGCGTGTAAAGAAGATGGGCGAAAAGGAGATACAGAAGCGTGTTGCGGAGATGCTGGAGCTTGTAAACCTGCGTGGATATGAAAAGCGCTCGGTCAACCGTCTTTCAGGCGGTCAGCAGCAGCGTGTTGCTATCGCAAGGGCACTGGTAAACCGTCCGAAGATACTGCTTCTGGACGAGCCTCTCGGTGCGCTGGACCTTAAGCTCAGAAAAGAGATGCAGATAGAGCTCAGAAAGATACAGCAGGCGCTGGAGCTTACATTCGTGTACGTTACCCACGACCAGGAGGAGGCGCTCACCATGAGCGACACCGTTGTCGTAATGAACAACGGTCACATCCAGCAGATAGGCTCTCCCACTGATATATATAACGAGCCTGTGAATGCTTTCGTCGCAGACTTCATCGGAGAAAGTAACATAATTAACGGCTCTATGCCCGAGGACTGCCTTGTGGAATTCTGCGGAAAACAGTTCAAGTGCGTGGATAAGGGCTTCTCCCCCAACGAAACGATAGATGTAGTCATCC
>JAGAKC010000393.1 GCA_017848155.1 Oscillospiraceae bacterium
ATTTCAGACAACTGGAGATCATTGCCTGACAGCGAGATGCTTGACGCCGAAATAAGCGCATCTGTCAATGAGCTTGGCGGGTTTATTGTCCGCAGCTCAATGCGGGCGTATCAGATTGAACACAATAATGACGATTTCAGGGAGAGCCCTGCTGACACCACGATCATCCGTCATTTTAAGGAGCTTGCTCCACACATGATATCCCAGGAACTAAGCAGAAGCGAATACAGAGATGTACATATCTTTCACGAGCTGCATTTCAGGCTGAAAAGCGGCGGTGGCTTTAAGCTGCTTGCTAAAGCAAAGGTGCCACGCTCCATGGCATGGACAGAGGATATATCAGGCATTCTTCTTGCAAAGGAGAGCAGGGATGTCCCTGATGAAAAGGCATCCCTTATAGCGCACGTTTCATGGATGGGAAGCTCATACAGCACAGATACATGGTACAAGGCGGACGCCAGCGGCAATATTACAAGACTTCATCTGACCGGATACGGAAACTCGGATGACAGATTTGTAGAATGTAACGACCGGTAAAGGAGGCACAATATGCTGAATCAGAAGCCCTGCGACGTATGTCCCTACAAGCTTGGGATAGTAAAGATGATAATTAGTCCCTGCCCGCAGTGCAAAAAGGGCGGTTATGAGTTCTTCAGACAGCTTAAGGAGCATAAAAAAACTCCTCTTGACATTGAAATGCCAAAAGACAAGAAATAAAGTACCAAGGAGCAGGCAGTATGGATAGACCGACAGGAATAGTTCTATGCGGAGGCGGCGGTAAGGGCGCGTATCAGATAGGCGTCTGGGAAGCTATGCAGAAAAACGGTATTCTGGATAAAATCACCGCCATTTCGGGAACCTCTGTCGGTGCGCTTAACGCAGTGCTGATGGCAACGATGGATGTTGATTCTGCCAGAAAGATATGGCATGATATCGAGCCAATCGTACTGCTCTCCCCTGACATATCCCCACAGAAATGTCTTTTCAGCAGAGATGGAATGAGAGAGATATTCAAGAAAGTTCCGTTTGAAAACCTGCGCAACAGCAAATACAAGGTCTATATCACTATCCTCAATAAGAAAACAGAACGTGCTGAATACATGCTGATAAACGATCTGCCTGTAAGCCTTGTACAGGATATCCTTCTTGCTTCGTCGGCAATGCCTGTCGCCTACCCTGCCGTCAAAATAAACGGGCAGGAATACATGGATGCAGGCTCGAATGAATTTTACAATACCCCAATTGAACCGCTGTATCAGGACGGTGTGCAGAAGATCTGCATAGTTACACTGGATCACAAATTTTCTATGCATAGCATAAAGAACAACAAGACCAAAGTTGATGCGGAGGTCGTTTTTCCGTCCTGCGATATTGGTGTTATCACGCCGTCAAAGAATCTTGGAAAGCTTATCGGCGGTACGCTGAACTTCACCCCTGATAAAATATTGGAGCTAGTAAATCTGGGTTATATTGATGCTGACAGACTGATCAAAGGAGATTATGAGGAAATGAGAAATTTTGCACCTATCCACATAGAGCTTGAAAAAATGATAACCGAAAACTTTCACACCGTGGAGGATATGAAGGATTTCGTTGCAAAATCAGGACTTCGTGGCAATCACAAAACAATGGGCGGTAAGATCCACTGGCGTGATGTGTTAAAATTCCACGGATACAGGCTACAACAGCACGTCACTCTGGGAATAGCCTGGAATCATCACAGGTTGCTTGATCCTAACGATAAATGCGTACTCTTTACTTTCAAAATAAGCGAGCTTCGTAATACTCTTGACGAATACATAAGAGGTCGCAAAAGATAGTTTGGCAGCGGGCTTCGGCTCGCTGTTTCTGCTTTTCAGCCAAAACGCAGCACCTCCCGATCAAGTTATATATTCTAAATATGTAGTAAGATATACTGCCCGAATATGATTCGGAATATAAGACATACCCCTGAGCTACGGCTCAGGGGATTTATCTGTTTACGGAGGTTTTTATGGAACGAAGATTCAACAACCAGCACTACTGTACCAAAGGCATTTCAGAGCGGCTACCCATCATGACGCAGGTTATTTTGTGGGAGCTTATTCAGTCCATGGAATTCGAGGAGCAGGATTACTTGCAGGTATTTACACTCTCTATCGAGAACGGACAGCAGAAGATCCTGCACGAGCAGGAATGCCCTGAATACTCAAAGGAGCATCTGTTTCCCAGCACCAACCCCATCACAGGCAAGATCTTCGTCATCGACGATGAAACTCACTCAACTATGTTATTTGCCGAAGAATACTAATTAGGAGGACTACAAAATGCAAAACGATATCATTTTCTGCGACCGCTGCGGATGCGAGCTTACAAGCGACTCGGCACACTATTTTGACGGTGAATATTACTGTTCAGAATGCTTTGAAGAAGAAACGATTGTCTGCTCTTACTGTGGTGATCGTATATTGAGAGACGATAATGCTGGCACTATGAGCATGCCGCTGTGTGATCGCTGCTATGACAACCACTACACTTCCTGCGAGGACTGCGGCAGGATAATCCACCAGGACTACGCAAACTACTACGATGACGATGACTGTCCTTACTGCGACAATTGCTTCAGCCACCGCAACGAGGGTCCTATCCGAGATTACAGCTACAAGCCTGACCCCGAGTTCTACGGTGAGGGTGACCGCTACTTCGGTGTGGAGCTTGAGATCGATGAGGGCGGTAAGATCGGAGACAACGCGCAGGCGCTCATTGATCTTG
>JAGAKC010000394.1 GCA_017848155.1 Oscillospiraceae bacterium
CCGAATACAACGGAGAACGGTGCAGATTATCCAGTATCACCTTATGAGTTTCCTCGTTGGTATATGAAACGTAGCAATCCACCTGATTCTCCATGATGCTCTCATTATCAAAGCAGAATGGAATGATCTGTTCATCTCCCACCTGCTTCTCCAGCACATTGAAATTGATCGAACGTTTATGCACTCTCGCAGGTGTACCGGTTTTAAACCTTCTCATTGTAAGTCCAAGCTCTTTAAGACATTCAGTAAGACCGGTCGAGGGAAGAACGTTGTCAGGACCTGCACTATAGTTCAGTTCACCAATGTGTATCTTACCGTTAAGATATGTTCCGGTCGTGATTATTGCAGCCTTAACAGGATGCACTGCACCGAGCTTTGTTCTTACCGCAGTGATCCTTCCATCCTCTACATCAACAGATACCACCTCCGCCTGCTTTATAAACAAGTTAGGAGTGTCCTCCAGACATTTTTTCATATACAGGTGGTATTTTGTTCGGTCGCTCTGAACTCTTAGACTATGAACAGCAGGACCCTTACCCTTGTTTAGCATTCTTGACTGAATAAAGGTCGCATCAGCTGCTTTTCCCATTTCTCCGCCAAGCGCATCTATCTCACAAACGATCTGCCCCTTTGCCGAGCCGCCTATACAAGGATTACAGGGCATATTTGCTATACAATCCAGTGACAGCGTAAAAATCGCAGTTTTCATACCAAGCCTTGCCGCAGCAAGCGCAGCCTCACAGCCTGCATGTCCCGCACCTATGACCGCAACATCATACTCCTCAAGAGTATATCCAGAAGTCATCTACATCTTCCTTTCGATATTTCGACATAATCTGTTCCATGTGGAACAATTCAGAAAACACGCCCGAACCTACGAGGAGTGCACCTTGAAGTTCGGGCGTAAGTATTTCAGTTATTCATTATCTGTATTCTGCTCTTCAGCCTCTTCAACATCATCATTCGGCTCAACATCAGGTTCAATTACCTCGCTTGCCTCAGCAGAAAGGGAAGCAGCTATCTCCTCGTCAGAAACCTTTTCGATCTCCTGTGTTTCCTCAGAATCGTCATGTGCTGTTCTTGTAAAGGAAGCAACTCTACTTTCTTCTCCAAGACGCATTACACGCACACCGCTTGCAGGTCTGCCCATGGTACGAAGATCATTCGCACGGAATCTGATGATAACTCCGTCTGTGCTGATAAGGATAACATCATCATCAGGACCAAGTGTTCTGATACCGCATACATATCCCTTTTCATCACTTACAGGGTAGTTTTTAAGTCCAAGACCACCCCTGTTCTGTAAGCGATAGCTGGAAATAGCGCATCTTCTGCCCATACCCTTATCTGTTACAGTAAGTATCGTAGCCTGGTCATCAAATATCTTGGTAGCGCCGACTACATAGTCATCCTCACGAAGTCTGATTGCACGCACACCTCTTGCAGTACGTCCGAGGGGTCTTGCTTTTGTTTCATCAAAGCGTATCGCAGCACCATTTCTGGATGCAACAAGTATAGTACAATCTCCCTCTGTAAGGAAAGCAGAAACTATCTCATCATCTTCCGAAACAGTTATCGCACGCAGACCACGTTTTCTGATATTCTTATACTCTGCAAGCTTTGTACGCTTTACTATACCATTCTTTGTAACGCAGATAAAATATTTATTATCAGCAAAATCATTGGTAGTCATCATCGCAGCTACACGCTCACCCTCTTCAAGCTGAAGCAGGTTTACGATGTTCATTCCACGTGATTGTCTGCCACCCTCAGGTATCTCATAGCACTTTATCCTGTGCATATTACCAAAATTTGTAATAAACAGGATATTTTCATGAGTATTGGAGATAAACATATTCTCCACGAAATCCTCATCACGCTGCTTCATACCCGATACACCACGGCCGCCACGCTTCTGGATATTGTATATCTCCACAGGCTGACGCTTGATATAACCGATATTTGTATAGGTAACAACGCAATCCTCCTGAGGAATGAGGTCCTCTATATCCACCTCACCGCTTACAGGTTCGATGGAAGTTCTTCTTGCGTCATTATACTTCTTCTTTATTACCTCAAGCTCAGAGCCGATCTGATGCAGCATCTTATTGTGATCAGAAAGAAGACTCATATATTCCTTTATAAGCTCTCTCTTTTCACCAAGCTCCTCTGCGATCTTTGATTCCTCCATACCTGTCAGCTGACCAAGACGCATCTGTACGATAGCGTCAGCCTGCACCTCTGTAAGGGAGTAGGTATGGCTGTCAAAGAAGCCTGTTTTTGAAACATCAACGTTCTTAAAACGCTCAACAAGGCGCTCCTTTGATTCCTGAATGGTCTTGCTTGAACGGATTATTGCAATAACCTCGTCGATAAAATCGATAGCAAGCAGGAAGCCTTCAAGGATATGAGCACGCTCCTGAGCCTTTTCAAGGTCATATTTTGTACGGCGGGTTACGACATCCACCTGGAAATTGATATACTGCTCCAGCATATCACGCAGAGGAAGCACCTTTGGCTGACCATCCACAAGCGCAAGCATGATAACACCGACCGTATCCTGCAGCTGTGTATAAGAATACAGCTTATTAAGAACGACATTTGCATTTGCATCACGCTTAAGCTCGATAACGATACGCATACCGCTTCTGTCAGATTCATCACGCACGACAGAAATACCATCGATACGCTTATCACGTACAAGATCACCTATACTCATCAGCAGACGAGCTTTGTTTACCATATAAGGTATCTCATTAATGATTATCCTTGTGTGGTTATTTTCTTCAATTATCTCTGCCCTGCCACGGAGAATGATCTTGCCACGTCCTGTATAATATGCGGAGCGAATTCCGCTGTAACCCATTATTATACCGCCCGTCGGAAAATCAGGACCCTGTATCTTTGTCATGATCTCCTCAATACCGACCTCAGGATCTTCGATCATAAGCAGGATAGCATCAATTACCTCTCCAAGATTATGGGGAGGAATATTTGTTGCCATACCTACTGCGATACCATTACTGCCGTTTACAAGCAGATTAGGAAATCTTGAAGGAAGCACCACAGGCTCCTGCAGCTTATCATCATAGTTTGTGGTAAAATCAACGACCTTTTTATTGATATCACGTATCATTTCATCGGATATCTTTGAAAGCCTTGCCTCAGTATATCGGTATGCAGCGGCAGGGTCACCGTCAATAGAACCAAAGTTACCCTGACCGGAAATAAGAGGATAACGCAGCGAAAAATCCTGTGCAAGACGAACGAGTGCGTCATAAACAGATGCGTCACCATGGGGATGATATTTACCGAGCACCTCACCTACCGTATAAGCACACTTACGTGTAGGCTTATCAGAGGTGTTGCCCGACTCATTCATCGTATAGAGAATACGTCTGTGAACAGGCTTAAGACCGTCACGCACATCAGGCAGTGCTCTTGATGTAATTACCGACATGGCATACTGAATGAAGGAATCCTTCATCGTATCCTCAAGATCAATATTTACAAGCTTTTCTTTACTGAAATCTATATCCATTTTTCCTCCTTAGGATGCTCTATAGCATTCCCTACGATCAGACATCTGTTTTTTCCTTCAGAATATTGCGCAGCTCATCCTGCTGCTCCTTTGAAAGGCATCTCTTAGGGAAGCAGTATGTCTGACGTCTTGCAACGATAAGCATAAGAGAAACATCGTTTTCCGCAAAATCCAGCATATCCTGACCGAATATAAAAGTACTTTTTATCGGAACGATCTCTTGTGTTTCATCACCAATGTCATCAGAGTCAATATTTTCATCTTCCTTTGGCTTGATGATGGTATCAATTTCGATCTTATCATCATAAATGACCGCAGTATAATCCTCGGGATTTGTTTCCTTTATCGCTTCTATTACCTTTTTTCTCATTCTTTTTCGATCGGTAAGGTTATAGTAAAGATTAAATCCGCAGAACAGAAGCGCTATATACGGTAACACATTCTTATAATCCAGTATTACAAGAACTATAGCTGCAACTGTCAGTATTGAATAAGCAATAAGCAGGATAGTATGCTTCTTTCCGGAAAACTTCTGCTGAAAGCTTTTCATTGCACTGTCGATCTCTTCAAGTGTATTATCATATTGAAACTGCATTAAGATCCTTTTTGATTCCTTTATCTCTGCAGCTTCACTACTGAAATCGGGAATTAGTCCTGAAATAAGTATCACTCCTTAAAAAGAACATATTTAAATATCCAGATTTACTGCGAGCTTTGCATTTGCCTCAATGAACTCACGGCGAGGTTCGACCTTATCGCCCATAAGTATGGACATTATCTCATCAGCCTTTGCAGCATCCTCTACGCTTACACGAAGCATAGTACGTGTTTCGGGATTCATCGTAGTTTCCCAGAGCTGATCGGGATCCATCTCACCAAGACCTTTATAGCGCTGTACATCTACCTTTGCATTGGGGTTTTCGCCCATAAGCTCAGCTATATACTGATCTCTTTCCTCATCGGAGAATGCATATCTTACATTCTTACCTCTCCACACCTTGAAGAGCGGCGGCTGTGCGCAGTAAACATGTCCCTGCTCCAGCAGCGGACGCATGAACCTGAAAAAGAAAGTCAGCATAAGAGTTCTGATATGCATACCGTCCACGTCGGCATCGGCCATTATAACAACTCTGCCATAACGCAGCTTTGTAATATCAAATTCATCCGCAATACCTGTACCCAGTGCCTTTACTACAGGAGAAAGCTTATCATTATTGTATACCTTATCTGCCCTTGCCTTTTCAACATTGAGCATCTTTCCCCACAGCGACAGTATAGCCTGGAAACGTCTGTCACGACCGTTCTTTGCAGAACCACCCGCAGAGTCACCCTCTACGATATATATCTCGGTCTTTGTGGGATCGGATTCGGAGCAGTCTGCAAGCTTTCCGGGAAGTCCGTTGCTGTCCATTACAGATTTGCGCTTTGCTTCCATGGCACGCTTTGCAGCGTCACGGGCAGCCTGAGAATTTATAGCCTTATTCATAACGATAAGAGCTGTTTCAGGATGCTCCTCAAAATAATATGTCAGCTGTTCTGTAGCTATCTTGTAAACAACAGGCTGTACCTCAGGATTACCGAGCTTGCCCTTTGTCTGACCTTCAAACTCACATTCAGGAAGCTTTACAGAGATAATTGCGTTGATAGCTTCTCTTATTGCTTCACCGCTGAAGCCTGTAAAGGGTTTTTCATCTTCCTTTTTCTTTGCGGCTTTCTTTACCTTATTCTTTTCATTGGCCTCTTTATAAGCCTTTGCATAGTCGTTTATGACCTTGCTGAGAGCCTTTTTAAGACCTATCTCATGTGTACCGCCCTCACCGGTGTGGATATTGTTTGCAAAGCTACGGAACACCTCACTGTTAAAGTCAGTGGTATACTGGAATGCTATCTCGACGTCAATGCCGTTCATTTCGCCGTGGAGATAGATAACATCGGGATGCAGCACATCCGCACCACGCTTTTTATTGAGCCATTCGATATAACTCATGATACCGCCGTCGTACTGCATTACTTCCTTTACAGGATTTTCAGGGTCACGCAGATCAGAAAGAACTATCTTAAGACCGCCGTTAAGGAATGCTTTTTCACGAAGTCTTTCCTGCAAAATATCATACTTGAATTCCGTAGTGTGGAATATCTCACTGTCAGGCTTGAATGTTACCTGAGTACCCGTATGATCTGTTTCGCCGATTATCTTTATCTCTTCTGTATATTCGCCACGGTCAAAGTGCTGGAAATGAACATTCTTTCCATCATGTATCTCCACCTCAAGCCATTCGGAAAGTGCGTTTACAACAGACGCACCTACACCGTGCAGACCGCCTGCTACCTTATATCCGCCTCCGCCGAACTTACCGCCTGCATGGAGTATAGTAAATACGACAGTTGCGGCAGATATGCCCTCAGAATGATTTATTGCTGTAGGTATACCACGTCCGTTGTCTACTACTCTGATCACATTTTCAGGGAGGATAGACACATCTATTTCCGTACAGTATCCTGCAAGTGCTTCATCTATAGAATTATCCACGATCTCATAAACGAGATGATGCAGACCTCCCTCACCTGATGAACCTACATACATACCGGGACGTTTTCTTACTGCTTCAAGACCTTTTAAGACCTGAATATCATCGGCGCCGTAATTGACGTCCATCGCCATTTCATTCTCAGCCATATTACCCTCCATGAATAAAACCGGCAAGAGAAACATGATCAATGCACTCCTGCCCCAAACATATATAACTGTGCAATATAATATATAATATAGTATATCATAAATACGTAAAAATTTCAAGCATTTTTGCCCCTATTTTCAATTTTTACTCAAAAAAGATTAGGTATACGCTAAACACCCCAAATCTCATTTTAGACATAAAAAACGCCCATAACAGAATCTGCTTCCATTTACAGGCGATTTTTTATTTATATCCTCTTTTGTTGATTGTATTATTTGAAACATTTGAAATATAAGTTTTATCTTCACATACAACAAATGATTTTGGCATATCCTGTGAAACATAAACTATCTTATTCTGCTTCTGACAGTTATTGAGATAATCCGCAGTCATTCTGCTGACAGAACATTCCTCAATATCAAATATGCCTATAATATCTTTATCATACACTGTTACTTCTCCGCCGAGAAAAAGAAACATATCATACCTCCGTAAAAGTACCTTTTTCTGTTATCCAGGTCTTTCCGTTTTTCAGTGATGAGATATCATCAATATTACAGCAAGTAATAAACACCTGCGATTTATCAATATTGTTGATAATAAAGCTCCTGCGGATATGATCCAGCTCGCTCAGAATATCATCCAGAATGACCACAGGACAAGTCTTGTTCTTCCTACGGATAATTTCTGCTTCAGACAGCTTTAAAGCCAATGCAGCGCTTCTGAGCTGCCCCTGCGACGCAAAATCCCTAGCCGCCATTCCGTTTATATAAAAATTAACATCATCCCTGTGTATTCCGCCTACAGTATAACGAAGCTTCATTTCAGTTTCTATGTTATTTTCCAGTTCATTTATATATTTAGTAAACAATAAGTTTACATCATCAAAATTTATACTGTCAGTTTTAAAAATTGAACTGTAATAATCCATTTCAAGCCTTTCAGCCCCCTCAGTAAGCTGAGAGTATATTTCAGCCGCATATTCCTTCAGAAATGCAAAATACTTCAGCCTTCCATAGGTCACGTTTATTCCCTCACCTGCAAGTATCTCATTCCAGCTTGCAAGCGACGCAGAAAGCTCTTCTTTTGTAATATTCTGTTTCATAAACGACAGTATATTATTACGCTGTTTTAACCCTCTGTTATATCTGGACAGCTTTTTCAGATGAGTTTTCGTCTGCATTACCGCCACATCATCCAGATAATTTCTTCTTATTTCAGGACTTCCCTTGATCAGATTAAGATGTTCGGGTATAAAAACAACGTATTTCAACACTCCGTATAATTCCGTAGCGTCACTAATTTTTAAATTGTTATATAGTATTGAAATTTTACCATCTGTTATAGAATATTCAATGGTATTATCCCTTATCCCTGTATCATCAGTAAAGATCAGACGTATAAACACATCTGCATCCTTATCCTCTGCGGGGATATATTGAGAAAAACGCACACGGCGGAAGCTGCCGCCTAAACAGACGGAGATAGCTTCCATAAGATTAGTCTTACCCTGTGCGTTTTTCCCAATAAAGATATTCAGTTCTTTGTCAAAAGAAAGCTCAGCTTCCTTTATATTACGAAAATTCCGTATGTATAGTTTTTTAATGATCATTTATTATTCTGCAGGCTTTTCGATCTCCGCATTTTCATCAAGCACGATCTTGAATTTCTTGTTCTTAAAATCGATAACATCACCGGGCTTTATCTTCTTGCCTCTCTTAGTGCAAAGCTCACCGTTGACATTGAACTCTCCGAGTTCAATAAGTATCTTAGCCTTTGCTCCCGTTTCAGCAAGACCTGCAAACTTTACAAGCTGATCCAGCTTGATAAAAGGGGTAACTATCATTATCTCTTCCATTTATATCGTTTCCTTTCTTTAAACTATTGTTCTATATAACTGGTATTATTCTGTCTTATAGCACAGATCTTTTCCCAGTGATCTATTCATTTAAGGCGCATAGGAAGCACAAGGAAAGTAAACTCAGTACCACTAAGCGGCTTTATGATTATAGGCGCAACAGAGCTGCTCATAATAAGCTTTACAGCATCAGTATCACATGCCTTGAAAGCGTCCAGCATATATTTTGCGTTAAAGCCTATAGTTATAGGCTGTCCGTTGTATTTTACACTGATCTTGTCATTGATCTTTCCAAGACCTGTGGTACAGCTCATAGACAGAGTTTCTCCGTTCAGCTCGCAGCGGATAGGATTCTTGTTCTTTTCGTTGATTATAAGCATAGAGCGCTCAAGCATCTCTATCATATCACGGCAATTTACCTCTGCGTAAACATCATCGCTGCATACCAGATGATTTCTGTACTGAATAAATTCGCCGTCGATCAGTCTGGAGATCATTATATAATCTCCTACACTGAAGGATATCTGATTCTTGTCTATACAAATAGTAACATTTTTGTCATTATCATCAGCGAGTATATGAATAAGCTCGTCAAGAGTCTTTGCAGGTACGATGAATTCTATATTATCATACACTACAGGCTCCTGCCTGAGAGCGATCCTGACGCCATCTACCGCAACGACACTGAGTATATTGTCGTTTATTTCAAACTTACAGCCCATGAGTGCAGGCTTTGTATCTGTTACTGCAACAGCAAACTTTGTCTGAGCTATCATGCTCTTGACCATTTTCTGAGGAACGGAAAAGCTTGTTTCGGGATTAACCTGAGGAACAACAGGATAGTCATCAGCACTCATGCACATAACCGAGAATTCTGTTTCGCGGCTGATTATAGTAGCCATATTTGATCCGTCACAGGAAAAAGTGATCTCTCCTGACGGCATTTTTCTTATGATATCTCCGGCCATTCTGGCATTGATAACTATATTACCGCTTTCAATACCGTTTACTTCAATATCAGTCTTTATTCCTATATCAAGATTATAGCCTGTAACAGTGAGTATATTTCCTTCAAGCTCCAGTAATATACCTTCAAGGGCAGGTATGCTGGATTTACCGGCAGCTGCCTTTGATGTAGTCTGTACAGCTCCCAGAATAATTTCCTTCTGACAGGTAAATTTCATAAAGATCTCCTTTCAAAAAAAGAAATTTAAAAAATAAATAAATGAATAATTATATATAATGATAATAATAAGGGCGGTTGAAACTGTGAAAAATCAAAGAAATCGTATATTACAGCCGAAAATCGCCATTGATCTTTCAATATATGATCGTTGAAAAAAACTTGAAAAGTTGAAACAACAAAAATTTTTCAACCTGCCGTTAAAAAACAATAAAAACCTGTTGACAAAACAGTTGAAAGATCACTGATTTGCTTTAATATTTTTTATAAGGTCCTCGATAACTGAACGATAGCTGCTGTCACGCTCCATAGATTCCTTTACATTCTTTATAGCATATACTACAGTTGAATGATCACGTCCGCCGAATTCCTGACCTATGGTCTCATATGGCAGACCTGTAATATCCTGAATGACATATATCGCTATTTTTCTTGCATTGGAGATATTGGAGGAGCGCTTCGGCGAGCGCATCTCATCAGGCTGCACATTATATATCTTTGCAACCTCGCTGATTATCTTGTCGACTGTAATGGGAATAGGCTGATGATCGGATACGATATCCTTTATGACATTCTGAGCCACAACTATGGTCGGCTTCATTTTTGATACCATATAAAGGGCATTCATTTTTGTCACAACGCCTTCTATCTGACGGATATTGGATTTAAGCTTTGTTGCGATAAAATCTACAACGTCATCAGGTATCTTGAAATTAAGAATCTCGGCCTTGCGCTGGATTATGGCAAGTCTTGTTTCATATTCAGGCGCTCTGACATCTGCTGCAAGTCCGGAAGAGAATCTTGTCTTAAGACGGTCGGAAATGGATTTTATCTCCTTTGCAGGACGGTCTGATGTGAGCACGATAGCCTTATTCAGCTTATACAGTTCATTAAATATATGGAAGAATTTCTCCTCTGTCTGTTCTTTACCTGCAATAAACTGGATATCATCGATAAGAAGAGCGTCAGCACTTCTGTATTTATCATTGAACTGATCAGTGGTATTTGAAGATATCGAGTGAAGAAACTCATTTGTGAATGTTTCGGCTGAAATATAAATAATATTTATACCGGGATAGTTTTTTTCCATCTCATTCTGTATGGCAGAAAGCAGGTGGGTCTTTCCAAGACCGGAATCGCCATAGATGAAGAGAGGATTATATTTCTCGTGCTGCTTCTGGGATACAGCCTTGGCAGCAGCAAAAGCAAGATTATTTGAAGGACCGACGATAAAATTATCAAAAGTATATGTAACCTTATTGTCATTCACTATATTTTCGATCTGGGTAGAGA
>JAGAKC010000395.1 GCA_017848155.1 Oscillospiraceae bacterium
GTCAGGGTTGATGCCCTTGAAGGGTTCCTTGCCGAGGAAGCCCTTTACTGCATCCTGTACCGCAGGAATTCTTGTGGAGCCGCCTACGAGAAGTATCTTGTCGATCTCGTTTGTGGACAGACCCGAGTCAGAGATAGCCTGCTTCAGGGGACCCATGGTAGCTTCAACAAGGTCAGCTGTAAGCTCGTTGAACTTTGCTCTGGAAAGAGTTACGTTCAGGTGCTTCGGACCTGTTGCGTCAGCTGTGATATAGGGGATATTTACGTTTACAGTCGTTGTGTTGGAAAGTGCGATCTTAGCCTTTTCAGCCTCGTCCTTAAGACGCTGCATAGCGAACTTGTCGTTTGCAAGGTCGATACCGTCGGACTTCTTGAACTCCTCTCTCAGGAAGTCGATGATTCTCTGGTCGAAGTCGTCGCCGCCAAGACGGTTGTTACCTGCTGTTGCAAGTACCTCCTGAACGCCGTCGCCGATCTCGATAACGGAAACGTCGAACGTACCGCCGCCAAGGTCGTATACAACGATCTTCTGATCTTCCTCCTTGTCGATACCGTATGCGAGAGCCGCAGCCGTAGGCTCGTTTATAATTCTCTTTACGGTAAGACCTGCGATCTGACCTGCGTCCTTTGTAGCCTGACGCTGGCTGTCTGTGAAGTATGCGGGAACAGTGATAACTGCTTCTGTTACGGTTTCACCGAGGTAAGCCTCTGCGTCTGCCTTAAGCTTCTGGAGTATCATTGCGGATATCTCCTGGGGAGTATACTTCTTGCCGTCGATGTCTACCTTGTAATCGCTGCCCATGTGGCGCTTGATGGAGATGATGGTCTTGTCGGGGTTGGTTACAGCCTGGTTCTTTGCAAGCTGACCCACAAGACGCTCGCCGTCCTTTGTGAAAGCCACTACAGAGGGAGTAGTTCTGCTGCCCTCGGGATTAGTGATAACTACAGGCTCGCCGCCCTCGATAACGGATACGCAGGAGTTTGTAGTACCTAAGTCAATACCAATGATCTTTGCCATAATAGCATTCCTCCATTCTGATGTTCAGCGGCATTATGCCGTTCTATTGCTTTATATCATGCGGCATGCGCCGCAGTCTTGCGTCAGTTTACGACAGCCACCATCGCAAATCGGATGACCCTGTCGCCTATCTTGTAGCCCTTTGCAAAGGTGTTAGCCACCATGCCGCTCTCAAGCTCGTCGCTGTCGACACGCTGCACTGCCTGATGCATCGCAGGATCGAACATAGCACCGTCGCTCTCTATCTCCTCGACACCGAGCTTTCCGAGTATCTCAAGGAAGCTGTCGTCGATCATCTGAACGCCCTGCTTGTATGCAAGGTCGGTGCACTCCGCATCAAGCGCCCTTGTAAGGTTATCCATTACAGGAAGGAACTCCTTTACAACGTCCGTGATTATCACGGGGCGCATCTCCTGCTTCTCCCTTGCAACACGCTTGCGGAAGTTGTCGTACTCCGCCATGGTGCGCATCAGCTGATCCTTTACAGCCTGAAGCTCCTCTGTCAGCTTTTCCTCTGCGGTCTTTTCCTCGGGAACAGCCTCTTCGGCAGGCTCTGCTGCCTCCTCTGTCTGCTCCTCTGTCTGCTCCTCTGTGTCCTTTATCTCCTCAAGCTCCTCGTTAGTCATCGCCATTCTTCTCTACCTCGCTTTCTATCTGTTGAAGCTGCTCGTCCTCGTCAGTCTGTGACAGCAGCTGCGTCAC
>JAGAKC010000396.1 GCA_017848155.1 Oscillospiraceae bacterium
CCTCGCCTTATCTGTGTACAATTAGATTATAATACAAATCCCCCTTTTTGTCAACAACTGACATAAATGTGTGATGTTTGTTTTCAATTTTTGGTTTTTTATTGACTATATCTTCAAAATATGATACAATTATAATATACTATGCTTATTATGTCCCGGTTGGCTATCTGAAAAAAGGGAAGTGACTGAAATGGCGTATAATGATGACAGATTCGGCGTCAACACCAACCGCCGCAACATCGGCAGGCTGATATATATTTTTATCGTATTGATAACCATCGTCGTGATAGTGGAGTGCTGTCTGCTGTCAGTTGGTATCCATGTGGTCATAGCTGCGGCGGTGCTGCCTGTGCTGCTTGCTTTTCCGACGTTCAGGACAGATTGTCCCATGAACGTTCAGGAAACTATGGTTGGTATAGGCCTGCTGCTTCTTGCTGTTATACACAGCCTTGCCGCAGGAGATGTGGGGCACTTTGAGATATCCATGCTGCCGATATTGTGCCTTACGGCACTGTACCATGACACAAGGATAATCATTACCGAGATGATAACGGTGGGAATACTTTATGTGCTTGGCTTCCTGCTTTGTCCAGAGCTTATTATTGCAAAGCTTGACCCCACAAATCCCGTTATGGATTTTATCCTTAAGATACTGATATACGCATCCGGTGCAGGTGCGCTGGCAATACTTGTAAAGACGAACAACACCCAGATGGAAAGGGCAGAGCAGCACACTGATAATGTAAGCTGTCTGCTGCGCCTTGTGGAGATAAAAAAAGCAGAGGCTCAGGAGGCTGACAAGTCAAAATCCGCATTCCTCGCCAATATGTCGCATGAGATACGCACTCCCATGAATGCTATCTGCGGCATGGCGGAGCTGCTGGAGCGGTCGGAGCTTACTCCCATCAATGCGGAGTATGTCACGACGATACGCAATTCCGCATCAAACCTTCTTGCCATCATCAACGACATACTTGACTTTTCAAAGATAGACGCAAACAGGATGGTGCTTGCAAAGGAAGAGTACATACTGTCCTCAACGATAAACGATGTTCAGAACCTGATAAACGCCCGTATTTCGGGAAAGGAGATAAGCCTTACGGTCGACGTAAGGCCCGAGCTTCCTGCTGCGCTTATCGGTGACGAGCTGCGTGTGAAGCAGATACTCCTGAATATCATGGGCAATGCTGCAAAGTTCACCACTAAGGGTCAGATAGCGCTGGGAGTATACTGTGTGCGCTATCCCGAGCAGAATCGTGTCAGACTGTATTTTGAGGTGCAGGACACGGGTATCGGTATTAAAAATGAAGATATAGAAAATCTTTTTGAGGAGTTCACACAGGTGGATTCCAGACGAAACCGCGAGATACAGGGCACGGGTCTTGGTCTTGCGATAGCAAGGAGGCTGGCGAGAATGATGGACGGAGATATCACAGTATCCAGCCGTTTCGGAGAGGGTACAAGCTTTACGGTAGCCATAGAGCAGGTCATGGCAGATACTGCTCCCTGCGCTTCACTGGACGAAAGTAAGAAGTATCACATCTTCCTTTATGAGCCTGACGGATATTGCCGTGAGAGCATCATAAAGA
>JAGAKC010000397.1 GCA_017848155.1 Oscillospiraceae bacterium
ACCGCTATACACCCGTCACAGCTCCCTGTTATATATGAAAGCATGAAGGTGTCTGCTGAGGATTACCGAGATGCGCTTGATATACTCGGCTGGGACAGCAAGGTAAGCGGAGTTGCAAAAAGTGCGGACGGCGGCAGGATGAATGAGGTCAAGTGTCATACGCGCTGGGCGAGAAAGATAAAGATGCTTGGCGATATATACGGAATAAGAGAGGCGGTCACGGTATGACGATATGGTTCAATCACTGGTTCAGTACGGCATATCACCTTATCAATATGATGAGGGAGGGCATGTCGGGTCAGTGCCGTGTTATCGGCTCGGGCACGAACGATGTGTCGGTATTCCGCACTGCATGCGACGAGTGGCACAGTGAGCCGAAGGACTTGTCGGGTGAGGAATATGCGCAGTGGTGTCTTGATTTCTGCCGTGAGCACGGTGTAGATGTGTTCGTGCCACGCAGAGGTCTTGTGGAGATAATTACCCGCTCGGCTGATTTTGAGGCGGCAGGGGTAAAGCTGTTTGCCGACCATCGTGCGGATATTGCGGTGCAGCTTGACGACAAGATACAGACTTATGAGATGCTTAAGGATATATGCCCCGAGTTCATTCCGCCTGTGTATGAGGTGAAGAGCCTTGATGAGTTCAAGGCGGCGTATGAAGCGCTGAAGCCACACTGGGACAGGGTCTGCTATAAGCTGACCATAGACGAGGGCGCACGCAGCTTCCGAATAATCGACCCGAAGATAGAGGGTATAAACGGTCTGTACAACAAACCCGGCTTTAAGGTAACATACACCGCTGCTTGTGCGGTGCTTTCGGAGTACGATTTCAGCATACCTATGCTGGTAATGCCGTATCTCAGCGGCAAGGAGTACAGCTGTGACTGCCTTGCAACGGCACAGGGAAACCTTATCATTCCACGCTACAAAACGGGAAAGCGCTACTCCATAGTGAGCTTTATGCCGCAGATGATGTCGGCATGCGAAAGGATAATGGACAGGCTTCAGCTGAAGATGCCGATGAATATACAGTTCAAATGCGAGGGAGATACTCCATATCTTCTGGAGATAAATCCACGCATGTCAGGCGGTCTGCAGCTGTCCTGCAAGGCAACGGGCATCAATCTTCCTGCGATAGCACTGGGTCAGCTTCTCGGCAGGGAAGTGCCCTGGGAATACCCTGAAATAACGGAGCAGAAGGTGGCTCATATCGAAAGTCCCATCTGCCTTTGACACGGAGAAGATATGACATATACAAAGGATGACGTTTTAAGGCTTGCAAAGCGATACAATAACCCGAAAAGAGCGTATCTGCTGGTAGACCCCCTGCAGGCAAAGCATATGGCGGTGAGTCCTACGTGTGCACTGGAGATGATGCATGCGCTGGGTAGGCTGCTGAATGAAAAATACCCCACGGCAAGGCTTGTGATAGGCTTTGCCGAAACTGCAACGGCGATAGCTGCTGCGGCAGCCGAGGAGCTTTGCGGATGCAGATACATCCATACCACAAGAGAGGATATACCTGCAAACGGATGGCTGTACTTTTCCGAGGAGCACAGCCACGCTTCGGAGCAGAAGATATGCTCGGACAGATTGTCAGAATACGCCGTGGATACGGATACCATCATCCTTATCGACGATGAGATATCAACGGGAAAGACGCTGATAAATATAGTGGAGCGTCTGCGCACGATAAAAGGCTTTGAGGGCAAGCGGATAGTTGCGGCGTCTGTTATAAGCCGTGTTTCGGACGAGAATCTTGCAAGACTTTCTGCGGCAGGTATCATATCCGAATGTCTGCTGAAGCTGCCCGAGGAGGACTACACAGCCGTTGTGGAAAAGTATGACGTACACGGTGCGCAGGCTGTTGCGGCGGATGAGTATGCTCCGAAAAACTGTTTCGGGATACAGCTTTATGACCCACGTATCGGTGTGGATATGGCGGAATATGCAAGGGATTGCCTTGATAAGGCTAAGACCATAGCAGATAAGGCAGAAGCGCTGCTTCCAAAGGGCGGCAGGCTGCTGGTGCTGGGCACGGAGGAGTGCATGTATCCTGCGCTGATACTCGGAAAGGTGCTGGAGGACAGCGGCCGCTACAGCGAGGTGCGCTCGCACTCTACCACAAGAAGTCCTATAGGTAT
>JAGAKC010000398.1 GCA_017848155.1 Oscillospiraceae bacterium
CTCAACATAACCGAGGCAGAATACGAGATCCTTGCTCTCACCGGGAGCAAGCTCGATCTCTATGTAGTGAGAAGCGATGGGGCTCCAACCGTCAGCAACGGAGTTCTTAGCCTTGCCCTCGAAAACTGCATCAGGTCTGTCAAAACCGTTGTACAGACCGAGGAAGCTCTCTCTGTCAGTATCAAAGCCCTGGATAGGTGCGTTTACTGTGTAAAATGCGTAGTGATCACGGCGCTCCTTGTACTCTGTCTTGTGGAAGATGGTGGAGCCGAGTATCTCAACTTCGCCTGTATTGAAGTTTCTCTGGAAGTTTGTGGTATCGTCGTTAGCGTCCCAGAGGCACCACTCAAGGAAGCTGAACAGCTTAAGGCTCTTCTTTTCGCTGCTCTCGTTCACGATAGTGACCTTCTGGATCTCACCGTTGAAGTCCTGGGGAACGAAGAACTTTACAGTAGCCTTTACACCGTTCTTCTTACCGCTGATGATGGTGTAGCCCATACCGTGACGGCACTCGTACTCGTCAAGCTCTGTCTTAACGGGGGACCAGCCGGGATTCCAGACTGTGTCGCCGTCCTTGAGGTAGAAATATCTGCCGCCCATATCAACGGGAACGTTGTTGTAGCGGTAGCGTGTGATGCGGCGGAGCCTTGCGTCCTTATAGAAGCTGTAGCCGCCTGCTGTGTTGGAGATAAGGGAGAAGAAGCCCTGTGTTCCGAGATAGTTTATCCACGGATAGGGTGTACGGGGGGAGGTAATGACATACTCGCGGTTTGCGTCGTCAAAATGTCCGAATTTCATTAAAGACCGTCCTTCCTTGTGTGAACTCTGCGAAATGATGTACGGCAGAGTTCGGGGGAGATCCCCTCACAAAAAAATAAATTTTGAATTTGGGCATAGTTATGCCGCTATATATTAGTATACAATAAATCCGTACTAATTACAAGTACTGAAAACGATATCACATATTTTTCTACTGCGTTTTTTACTTAAAAACCGAATTTACACCTGCTAATATAGTATATTTGCACAAAAAACAGCTACAGCCTGTCAGATATCCACAGAATATCCAACAGGCTGCAAATTTTATTCAAGAACATACGACTTGTCGCCGTATACAAGATACAGCTCGTCGCCGATAACGACAGCCTCAGTAAAGCCTGACCTGCTGTCAAACAGTGTTGAGGAGGTCTTTGCCTTGCCGAAAAGCCCGAATTCAGATATTCTCGATACTCCGTCGAAGTAGTTGTAAGCCGCACCGCAGCGCCCCTCTCCGTCGATGAGGTAGGTATTCGCACCGCAGGACACAGCTGACTCGCCGTTATGGGAGGTGATATTTTTCGTGTAGGAGCCCGCTTCCGTGACCGCACCGTCGTCACTGCGCTTATACAGCGTAAGTCTTGCAAGCGTGCCAGAAAGCTCTGCGGTCTGCGCATAGCTGCCGCGCACCACTCCCGTGACCTTGTGAAGCTCCTGCATACGAGGCGATGCAGGGTCTGATATATCAGCGGCAGCAAGCACCTCATCACCTGCAC
>JAGAKC010000399.1 GCA_017848155.1 Oscillospiraceae bacterium
AAGGACGTTGGAGTTATAACCTCCCGCAAGTCCTCTGTCACCTGCAACAACTATAAACAGACGGTGCTTTATTTCTCTTTTTTCTGTGTATACAGTGGAGAAATCGGTGTTTGCAGACGCTATCTCACACATCGACCTGTACAGCTCATTGAAATAGGGTCTTGCACCTTCGGCACGTGCTTTCGCCTTACGCAGCTTGCTTGAGGATACCAGCTCCATCGCCTTTGTTATCTGACGGGTCGAGCCGACAGACTTGATGCGGCGCTTGATATCCTTCATATTTCCGCTTGCTATGATTTTTCACCTCCATATATGGATTGGGGTGGTTGTGAAATGCTATCACTGAATGTTGTCATCAGTTGTGATATACTTAACCTTTTTTTCAATATACAGCCAACCTACCGCAAGAGCAGCGATAACTGCGATGACTGTAGATACTATGCTGAGAACAAAAGAAGCGTGTTTCATATGCTTACTCCTTTCGGCATCAGCCTGCGTAAGACGCTGCGAAGCTTGTGAGAACTTCCTTTACAGCCTCTTCTGTCTCGGGGGACATCACCTTTTCGGTCTTGATGCTCTCGAGTATCTCAGGCTTGCTGCTTCTGATATGATCAATAAGATCCTTCTGGTACTGCTTGATCTGTTCGATCTGGATGGATGCAAGGTAGTTGTTGATTACTGCATAGATGATCACTACCTGCTCCTCTACTGCGAGAGGAGAGTTCTGATCCTGCTTCAGTACCTCAACGATACGCTCGCCCTTTGCAAGACGATCCTTTGTATCCTGATCAAGGTCGGAGCCGAACTGTGCGAAGGACTGCAGCTCTCTGTACTGAGAGTAGTCCAGCTTAAGTGTACCGGAAACCTTCTTCATTGCCTTGATCTGAGCGTTACCACCTACACGGGATACCGAGATACCGGGGTTAACGGCAGGACGTACACCTGCGTTGAACAGCTCTGTTTCAAGGTATATCTGACCGTCTGTGATGGAGATAACGTTTGTGGGGATATATGCGGAAACGTCGCCTGCCTGTGTTTCGATGATAGGAAGCGCAGTCAGCGAGCCGCCGCCGTAGTCCTTGTTAAGACGTGCCGCACGCTCAAGAAGTCTTGAGTGCAGGTAGAATACGTCGCCGGGGAACGCCTCACGTCCCGGGGGTCTTTTCAGCAGCAGGGAGAGCGTTCTGTAGGCAACAGCGTGCTTGGACAGATCGTCGTATACAACGAGTACGTCCTTGCCCTTGTCCATAAAGTACTCACCCATGGTGCAGCCGGAATATGGTGCAATGTACTGCAGAGGAGCAAGCTCCGACGCAGTAGCCGAAACGATGATGGTGTAATCCAGCGCATTGTTTGCACGAAGCTGCTCAACTACGCCTGCAACGGTAGAGTTCTTCTGACCGATGGCAACATAGATGCAGATAACGTCCTTATCGTGCTGGTTGATTATCGTGTCGATGGCGATGGCAGTCTTACCTGTCTGTCTGTCGCCGATGATCAGCTCACGCTGACCTCTGCCTATCGGGATCATGCTGTCGATAGCCTTGATACCTGTCTGGAGAGGTACGTTTACAGGCTCTCTTGTGATGATACCGGAAGCGATCTTTTCAATGGGTCTTGTTTCCTTTGCAAGGATGGGACCCTTTCCGTCTATGGGCTGTCCGAGAGAGTTTACGACACGTCCGAGAAGCTCCTCACCTACAGGCACGGATACGATGCTGCCTGTACGCTTTACTGTGTCGCCCTCTTTAATGCCGGCGTCAGAGCCGAGCATTACTGCGCCTACGAAATCCTGCTCAAGGTTCAGTGCCATGCAGTGAACGCCGTTCTCGAACTCGAGAAGCTCGTTGATCATGCACTTTTCAAGACCATGGATACGCACGATACCGTCACCGACAGTAACGACCGTACCGATGTCGCCGAGCTGGATCTTTGCGTTGTAGTTCTTGATGCGGGACTTGATAAGACCCGTTATTTCATCAGGGCGTAAATCCATTACTACAATCCCTTTCTTTTAGATTTTGTCTGCTTACGCTATGATCGAGCCGAGCTCGCTCTTCAATGCGTTAAGCCTTGCCTTGACGCTGCCGTCGTAGCGTGTGCTGCCGTAGTCTATTACGATACCGCCGATTATGGACGGGTCGAGCTTTTCACGGATGGAAATGGTCTTTCCTGTTATTCCGCTCATCTTCCGGATGATCTTCTCACGCATACTGTCCGTAAGCGGCTCGCTTGTCGTAACGGTGATCTCGGCAATTTTGAAATGCTCGTTATACTTTGCACGGAAGTGCTTTACTATACCATCATAGCAGGAGAATCTGCCCCTTTCCGCAAGTACGCAGAGAAGGTTTCCGACAAACTCGGACACATTTCCTGTGCTGATGATCTCTTTGGTAAGCTCCACCTTTTCCTGCACCGATACCGTGGGAGCGTCCATTATCTTGATAAGCTCGGGATTTTCGCTGATGATACCGCCGAGTGCGGTCAGCTCTCCGTAAATGCTTTTCAGATTATCGGGACATTCCTCAAGGCACAGCTCGAAAAACGCTTCGCCGTATACCTTTTCAGCCTTTTCGTTCATATTGATCTCCGTTCTTACGCAGATTTGTGGCAGGTCTTATTCTTCCTTGCCCACATTCACCAAGAAATTAGAGATAATTTCCTCGTTATCCTTTGCCGAGATCTCTTTCTCGACAACCTTTTCAGCCGCAAGAATTACGATGCTGGAGATCTCATCCTTGATCTCGTTCATTGCACGCTTCTTGTCACGCTCGATAGCTTCCTCGGCCTTGACTCTGATATCAGCAGCCTTCTGGTTGGCTTCAGAAATGATCTCCTCTTCACGTGCCTGTGCTCTTGCTGTTGCCTGCTTCATGATCTCAGCGGCCTCGCTCTTAGCATCGGCAAGTCTTTCCATATATTCCTGCTCTGCCTTCTGTGCGGATTCCTTTGCAGCCTGTGCTTCGGATATCTCCTTTGCAGCCATCTCCTTGCGCTTGTCAAGTATGTTGCACACCGGCTTGTACAGGAAAAATCTGAACAAGAGGAAGATTATGAGCGCATTGATAAGGGTAAAAATTATTGTTGTAGGGTTGATCGATACCAGAGCTTCGTACCATGCGGGGGAAGCGGCTGCGGTATCTATCGTTCCTGCAGCTTCGCTGATTATATTCAGCATTTCAGTGCCCAACTCCTCCCATTATGCTTTTTTTATCCGATGATCAGCCGCCGAACTTTTCGAGTGCGGAGGTAAGAGAACCGAAGATAGGGTTAGCATAAAGGAGCAGCAGAGCAACTACCAGTGCGTAGATACCTGTTGTCTCGGCGATAGCGTCACCGATGATCATTGTTCTTGTAACTGCACCGGAAGCCTCAGGCTGTCTTGCAATAGCCTCTACTGCCTTACCTCCGCAGTAGCCCTCACCGATACCGGGGCCGATACCTGCGATCATTGCTGCGCCTGCGCCGAGTGCGGAAGCACCGAGAACGATAGCGTTTGCTAAGATTTTCATTTCATCCATTGTATTATCCTCCATGAATAATTGCTTTATATTATTCCCTTTGCAGGGAACATATCCGGTTTTTGTTACTCACATTCTGCGTTGGAAATATACGACATCGTGAGCATTGTGAAGATGTATGCCTGTATCACGCCTGAGAAGATATCGAAGTACAGTGATGCGATCGCAGGAATAACTACTGGCGGCATGAAGCTGCCAAGTGCGAAGTAGATGAGTCCGCCGATAACCATACCTGCCACCATGTTACCGAAAAGACGGAGCGCCATGGATACAGGGTTTGATATCTCGCCGATGATATTGGAGGGCAGCATGAACGGCATCGGATCAACGAATGCCTTGAAATAGCCCTTTACACCGCCTGTCTTTGCACGGTTGTACTGCGTCATGACGAATGTAATGATCGCAAGCGTTGCTGTTACGGACACGTCCGCAGTCGGTGAGCGAAGTCCGAGCAAGCCTATCAGGTTGCAGACCACCACGTAGATGATCAGCATACCGACATAAGGTCTGTACGACTTGTACTTTTCACCCATACTTCCGTCTACCATGTCGATGACAAATGTCACGAGCAGCTCAGCCAGAGCCTGGCGACGTGTAGTGGGTACGACCTTGAGTCCGCTTCCAAGGACGATGAACAGTACTGCAAGAAGTACTATTACGATCCACTGGACTATGACCGATTCGGTGAGATTCCATGTCATTCCGAACATTTCCCAGCTGGCAACGACAAGCGGACCCTGAATTGTAAAGCCTGCGTCTGCTGCCATAAGCAAAGCGGTTGACATTTTGATCAATCCTCCTTTTTCAGCGCACCGCGCTGAGATTTATATATCCTGCACGCAGGGATATATCATGTTTTGTTTCTGAGCACCCGTATCGTTATGGTGATCTTAGGGAACAAAAGCGGAATAAGTGCTGTATAAAGATTTATGAACGGCACCAGTGCCGCAATAGTCATTGCAAGGAACAATCCGAGATATCTTACGCAATACATGGCATTCATGTAGGTCTGCGCTGCTTTAGGGGTCTTTCGCACGGCTATCTGAGCTGTTTTACCGAGTATAAAGAAATTCAGCACACAGATCAGATTTCCGTATATTCCGCCGATGATCAGCGTATAGTCGAAGCCGAAAGCGAAGAACAACGTCAGCACCACTGCGAAGAAAACACCGTTTACCGCAAGATAATACGGTCGCAGGGACTGCATCTCCTCAATGATGGGTTCTTTTCTTTTTGACATTATTTGTGAAGTTTATGATATTCGTCGTAATAATCGTTGTCCGAGGGACTGTTGTAGCTGCGGGGAGCGTCCTTGTTGTCCTTTCCGTACAGGCGTATCAGCTTTCCGAGATATGAGATACCTCCGCCAAGCATAAAGATCACACCAAGCGCCACGCATATACCCATAGACCATTCGGGCCATCCGAAATTCTTTGAAGCGTAGTATCCGCCGACTATGAATATAAGCAGCGGACATATTATTGTAAACGCCAGCTGGCTTACGACAGCGTATACAGAAAGGGGATTATCCTTTTTTGCCATATCAGTATATGAATTTCGCAAGGCGCCATTCGTCGCCGTTCTTTACCATAGACATCTCAAGGATGGAGTCCTTGTCGGCTTCAGTAACAGCTGCGGGATCGATACCGTTCAGATATACTGTAAGCTTGCACTCTGTTTCAGAGAGCGGTGATACAGCTATACGGCAGCTTGACCAGTCCTTGTTGTATTCAATAGGCTCGAAATCAGCGCTTATGCCAAGTACGATCTCGTTTTTGTACTTCGGACCGCTTTCCTCGGTATCAGCAGCTTCGCCCGTTGCTTCGAGTGTTTCTTCGATGGTAACGAGCACCTCACGGTCCTGATATACCGCAAGACCATTGCCGTCTATATCTGTGAGTATCCGCTGTGCCTCATCTGCGACATAAACGGACTTCACGAAATCCTCGATCTGCTTCAGCGAGGTGTACTCCATGCTGTTTACAGTGTATATTCCGTCATCGGGCTCGTTGCCATATGGCTCATCAAAATGCTTCAGACCTTCTGTCAGAAACAGTCTGATTATGCGGTAGCTGTCCTGTACTAGGTCGTGTGCAGCATAAGTACATTCATCAATAAGCTCCTGTGTTGGCGAAAACGGAGCGGATGACTGTACAGATGAACCGCCGTCAGAGGCGGAAGTGCCGGGATCGTTGTTCTTGTTTCCTGTCATCAGAACCACCGCCACTATAGCCATTACGATCGCAAGTACTGCTACGATTATTGTTGATATTATCGGAATAAGGGATCTATTCTGTTTGCTCATTTAAAAAACCTTTCAGAAACTTATCACTTTACGCCGGCTTCCTTGCCGGATTCAAGGGAGATAGCATCAGGGAACGCATTACGGCTGTCCTCTTTGGACAGGAAGGTCGTGTTGACATAGCCCTGAATGATCGCACCGTCTGTTACGGCGATCGTGGAAGCGTTGATATCGCCGAATACTATGGCGTCACGCTTAAGCTCAGCCTTTCCTGCGATCTCCAGCTTGCCTCTTATACGTCCGTTGACGTCTGCGTACTGTGAGGACAGGTCGCCGATAAGTATCGTGTCACGGTCCATGCGCATCTTGCCCTTTATGGACAGATTGCCCTGCATAGCTGCGGAGTTCATGTTTGCGTTGTTGCACTTGATATCGCCGACTACCTTTCCGGTCATCTCGATGTCACGTGTGGTCTCAACGTTGCCCTTTATGTTGCCGTCAACCTGCATATTTGCAAGGGAGCGCACATTTCCGTCGATAACGGTGTTTTTGGAGATGACTGTTACCTCGTCGGTAACGCCTGCGGCACGGTTGGCATTTACATTTCCTGTTGCAGGGGGAACATATCCGCCGCCGAAGCCGTTGTTTGCATTATATCCGCCCTGTGCACCGTAACCGCCGCCCTGAGGCATCTGAGCACTCTGCATGGGTGCAGCCTGTGCGGACTGCGCAGGGGCGCTCTGCTGTGCAGGAGCAGCTGCGGATGCAGCCTGTGTCGGAGCAGTTGCCTGAGGTCTTGCATTCGTCTGCTGTGTGTTGTCCACAGGATTACGGTAATATGGAGTTTCCAGCGGCACGCCTGCTGCATTGTGCTCTGTAGCAGGTGCTGCGGATGCTGCTTGTGCAGGTGCGGTATTCTGAACAGCTTCTGCGGTCTGTGCCTGCTGCGCAGGGGTCACAGGTGCAGTGGGAGCAGTATCTGCCTCCATACGGAGATTCTGCTGTGCAAGGTACTGGTCGAGCTGAGTAGGGCCGGCTTCACGGGGCGCAGGAGCGTCCTGATTGTCCTCCATACCGTCTTTCTTCCACAGTTCCTTTACAGCCTGTGAAAAATTATCTTTAATACCCATTGTGGTCGTCCTTTCTATTGCAAATTACGCATACGGTCCGATGAACTGTACGGGCTGAGTGTTGTTGTTTATCTTGTCGAACTTATAGCCTTTATTGATAAGGGCTTTGATTATATCCTCAAGAACATATACGGTGTTGATCCTGGGTGCAGAGTCGTGCATCAGGACGATGGAGCGGTAGTTGCCCTCTATATCCTGTGGTACCGATGTATACATGTCGGTCCATGTTGCACCGCCTGCGTCATTGCTGTCAACATTCCAGTCATAGAAGCGGAAGCCCCGTCGTGTCATTTCAGCAATTATCGCATCACGTGTCGCACCGTTGAAATCATTCTTGCTGCCGCCGGGGAAACGGAATATCTCGGTCTTTACGCCCGTTGCCTCGTATATCATCATCCACGCCTCATAGAAATCATCAAGATATGCTTCGACAGAGGAGTATATCTGCTCGTATTCATGAGTGGTGCTGTGAACACCGATAGCATGTCCGTTATCAACGATCTGCTTCATTATCGCATAACATTCTTCGGTGCGTGTCGGAACCACAAAGAACGTCGCCTTTATGTCGTATTTCTTCAGATAATGGAGCACGGAATATGTATTCTCGGACGGACCGTCGTCAAACGTGAGGTACACGGTGCCTTCCTCACGGACAAATGTAGCAGGAACACGCACGGTCATGTCCGTATGAATGCTCTCGTATTCGCTGACAGGTGCTGTTACGGGTACATCGCCTGCGTCCGTGGTATCGGACAGGTCAGCAGTTTCTATAGTTTCAATGTTTTCAGACGTTTCGTCTGTCTTTTCAGGCTGTCCGCCTGTTTGCACAGATGGGTCTGTGATAACGGTGCCGTTTTTCTCCGCAAGGTAGTCCATAAGCTCCTTGTCAGAAAGTCCGCTGTCAGCATACAGCTTGTAGAAATCCTCTACCGTGGAGCTTTTTCCGCTGAGCAGCTCGACCTTGGAAGAAAGCACAGCGTTTTCGTGCTGAAGCTCCTCAACAAGGCTGGTATTATTCTGCATCTGCTCAAGCTGCGCACTTTTGTTCCACAGTACGACGGCAAAAATGACGCACAGCACCAGCGGAACAAAAAAAGCTATACAGAGGACAGTTTTTATAAGCACCTTAAAAAATGCTACACTTCCAAAACGCATTATTTGACCTCTTAATCTATATTCCTGAAAAAGGCATAGTATCGCCTATACTCTTATTCTTTAATGATACTATAAATTAGCATTTTTGTCAATAGCAAAGGGGAGGAAAACCGTGCTTACGGACGAAAAATGGACACAATGTGATTAAAATGCACTCTCGTTTTTGTATAATATGCATAATCGATGCAGAAAATACAGAATATGACAAAAAACACCCTCTCCGCTTATGGAGAGGGTGATGTTATCATTCCTCGATATACACCTTTTTCATTCTGATATCAGACCTGGGACGATCGTTCATGTCAGTGGCAGATTCGGCGATCTCGTCAACTGCGTCCATGCCCTCGATCACCTTTCCGAAAGCCGCATACTGACCGTCAAGGAAGGTGGAATCCTTGTGGCAGATAAAGAACTGGGAGCTTGCGGAGTTGGGGTTCTGTGCTCTTGCCATGGAGAGTACTCCACGTTCGTGAGAGAGGCTGTTGGGAACACCGTTCATAAGGAACTCGCCCTTTATCTTTTCCTTTGCGCCGCCCATACCTGTGCCTGTGGGGTCGCCGCCCTGTATCATGAAGTCCTTTATTACACGGTGGAAGATAAGTCCGTCATAAAAGCCCTCGCCTACCAGCTTTAAAAAGTTCTCAACTGTGATGGGCGCCTTATCAGGATAAAGCTCCAGCTTTATCTTCTTGCCGTTTTCCATTTCGATAACTACCATTTTATTTTTCCTCCGTTATTTATTTCTGCTGTTTACAGCGGATTTTCCTCGTTGTATCTCTCAAGGTCACGCTTTCTTATCTCGCCGCGCTTTATCTTGCCGCTGATGGTCTTTGGCAGTTCATCAACGAATTCGATGATCCTGGGGTATTTGTAGGGCGCAGTGTTCTTCTTTACGTGATCCTGCAGTTCCTTTACCAGCTCATCGCTTGCGGTGTGACCCTTTGCGAGTACTATCGTTGCCTTTACCACCATTCCTCTGATGGGGTGAGGAGCGCCTGTGACCGCACACTCCAGAACAGCAGGATGTGCGATAAGAACGCTTTCTATCTCAAACGGACCTATGCGGTAGCCGCTCGCCTTTATAACGTCGTCGTTCCTGCCTACATACCAGTAGTAGCCGTCCTCGTCACGCCATGCGGTATCTCCTGTGTGATACAGTCCGTCATGCCATGCTTCATCGGTGACCTCTTTGTTGCGGTAGTATCCACGGAAAAGTCCGACCTTATTTGTATAGTCTGCACGTACGCATATCTCACCGGTTTCGCCCACAGGTACCTCTTCGCCGTCCGCATCGATGAGTGCGATGTCGTAAAGAGGTGTAGGCTTGCCCATGGAGCCGGGCTTCGGGGTCATGCCGATGGTGTTTGCGAGCATTACCGCAGACTCTGTCTGACCAAAGCCCTCCATCAGCTTTATTCCCGTGTATTCAAGCCATTTGTTGTAGACCTCGGGGTTCAGTGCTTCTCCTGCGATGGTGCAGTATTTTAGGCTGGACAGGTCATAACTGCCTATTCCTGCCTTTATGAAGAATCTGAACATCGTGGGCGGTGCACAGAAGGTGGTTATTCTGTATTTTTCCATTACCGCCAGCATGTTTTCGGGAATGAACTTGTCAAAGTCATATACGAATACGCAGGTACCCATTATGAGCTGACCATACATCTTGCCCCATGCAGCCTTGCCCCAGCCTGTATCGGATA
>JAGAKC010000400.1 GCA_017848155.1 Oscillospiraceae bacterium
ATGGAATCAAGCAGCTCGTCAGGCGACTCTGCCGCCATATCAGCTTCAAGCAATGCACGGTTTATCTCCTCGATACGCTGCTGCTTTCTTATCTGCTGGGTCTGGGTGGTCACAAGGTCGCCTCTCGTATGGAAGATGATATCATCATCCTCGCCCGACACCTCGGGCTTTACATAAGGCTGTACGTACTCGCTCTCAGGCTGCACGATATCGTGCTCCGCCGTCTGCGCAAACAGCAGCGCAGCCTCCTCGGGCGACGTAAGCTCCGCCGTATAACCTGAGTGTTCGTCCTGAAGCTCGCCCAGCGCCTCGTCTATCTCAGCATCCGCTTCCTCAACAGCTTCCGCAAGCGCCCTGCGCTCTTCCTCCTGCTGAAGCAGGCGGCGCTCCTCCTCGGCTCTTGCACGCTCTTCCTCTTCAAGGCGCTGCTTTTCGGCAAGCTCTGCCGCACGCTTCTGCTCACGTGCAAGGCGCATAGCCTCAGCCTCTGCCCTTTCACGCTCCTTCTTCTCCTGACGGCGGCGTGCGTCCTCTTCCTTTTTCTGAGCCTTACGCTGTGCCGCAAGACGTATCTCCTCCGCACGGCGTGCAGCGTCATCCTGCTCTGCCTGCTCCTCAGCAGCTATCTCCGCCTCAGTACGGCGTAGCTTCACCCCGGAGCTGCGCATAGCCTTTTCAAGCTCGTTTCCGCCGATTATCTCGGTAACGCTTTCCATATGGTCATGCGGACGGTCGCCTGTATCATCACGTTTTCGGTCTATTTCCGCAAGAATATCATCAATATTGTAATCAGACATGTTTTTCTCCTAATTCATCCCGAACCGTCAGCGGTGCTTTACCACTTCATACATCAGAATACCTGCCGAAACGGAGGCATTCAGCGAATTTATCTTTCCGTACATCGGAAGCGACAGTATCATATCGCAGTTCTCACGAACAAGCCTGCCGAGTCCGAAGCCCTCCGAACCTATCACCAGCGCAACTCCGCCCGTGAGGTCAGCCTTGTCGTAGGGAGTTCCGTCAGCTTCTGCCCCGAACACCCAGATGTTCTCCTTTTTGAGCTGCTTTATGGTGTCAACGAGGTTTGGAACACGTGCCACCTTGAGCCATGCCGCAGCGCCTGCCGAGGTCTTGAACACCGTGGCATTTAGCGATGCGCTCCTGCGCTTCGGAATAATGACTCCGTCAGCGCCTGCAGCCTCTGCGGTACGGATCATCGCACCGAGATTGTGGGGATCCTCGATCTCATCGGCAATGACGATGAACGGCGGTTTTCCCTTTTCCTTTGACACTGCAAGTATCTCCTCCACGGTGGAGTATGACGCAGCTGCGAGATATGCCGCCGTACCGCCGTGCTTTGAGGTACCTGTCATGGCGGTGAGCTTTTCGTCGCTGACCTCCTTGATGACTACGCCACGGCTTTTGGCAAGCGGGATTATCTTTCCAAGAGATATTCCCTTCTGAACATAGAGCGTATCAAGCTCCGCATCAGAGGACAGCGCCTCTGTCACCGAATTCTTTCCATATATAAGTTTAACATCAGACTGTTTTTCCATAGCTGTTCCTTTCGGCAGGCGAATGCGTTGCCATACCTATATAATATATACAAACGGACATTCATATTCCATTTTATTATATCACAAAACCACGCAGTTTGCAATAGATTACTTTCGATTATTGTAAAAAAACAAGGCGCATTTTATACAAATTTTTTCTGAAAAACCACGCATAATCTTCCGCACCGAACAATATCGTATATCATACGCCATACAACGAAGGGAGATACGGACATGTTATTTCGTGAGAAAAAGACCGCATCACAGGTGCGAAAGGAGCGCATCGCAAGAGAACACGCCGAGCTTACGGAGCGGCTCAGCTGCATACGTTCCGGCTTTGACATGGCTGAGGAGCAGGAGCTTATCGATGCGCTCATCTTCGAGGAGAACGCAGTTCTTTCACGGCTCGCAGCTCTGTACAAAAGCGCAAGAGCCGACGGAATCACGCTGGAAGTATTCGAGATAAAAAAATAAAAATATTTCAAAAAAGTGCTTGACAAAGCAAATGTGTTGTGATATAATATATAAGTGCTTAAGAGCACGGTATGCGCCAGTAGCTCAGCTGGATAGAGTATCTGGCTACGAACCAGAGGGTCGGGGGTTCGAATCCCTCCTGGCGTGCCAAGAAAAACCGCTTAACCATTAGGGTTGAGCGGTTTTTCGTTTTTAGTGTGACCTTTGGTCACCCTTAAAATGGTCACAGCGTGGTCACACTTGATGGATTTTTGCTGTTTTTCAGTAGAGTCAAAAGGGAAAAAATAGAAATAAAAGAACGATCACCGAGGATTATCAGTCCTCGGTGATATTACTATTCATCAGAATTACTGCCTTTTCTGAGCATTTTTCCATCGAGAAAAACATTCATTGCCGAAGCTATTACCGAAACAATGACAGGCAGAAGCAAAATGCCGTTCACAGCAAACAGCTCAAAGTTTTCAGAGGTGAAATGCTGAATTGTAAAGACCAATGCAATAATGACTGTAAATGCGGCAAATGCGATGTTAAAGAAGTAAAGCACAGGGCATTTTTTGAATTTCAGAGCAAGCTCGTTTAGTATCAGTCCACAGACGGCATTCATTGAAACCACCGAAAGCAATTCCTGCGAGATAACACCCGTAACATTAAGTATTGTGTACCCTACATACATCAAACCCAATACAACGCAAATGATCTTATACCAGCTTCCGTCGCGTTCTTTACAGCCTTTACAGTCTTTGCACTCTTTCATATCGCACCTCATTCTTCTTTTTAATTATCCATAAGCTTCGTCGAAGCTGTCGGGATTATATGTTTTGCCCTTATAACTGATTTTCAGATTTTCGTCACAATCGTAAAATACACCATAACCAATTTCCGTCACACTATCTGGGATGGTTATGCTTGTGAGACTTTTACAGTCATAGAAAGCATTATGGCCGATAGATGTTACGCTGTCGGGGATGGTTATGCTTGTAAGACTGGTACAGTAACAGAAAGCGTCATCTCTGATAGATGTTACGCTGTCGGGGATTGTTACGCTCGTAAGTTTGGAACAGCGCGAGAAAGCGCTACCTCCGATCTCTGTTACGCTGCTAGGGATTGTTATGCTTGTAAGATTTTCACAGCCATAAAAAGCACCATAGTCGATAAATGTTACGCTGTCGGGGATGGTTATGCTTGTAAGACTGGTACATAATTCGAAAGCACTATCGCCGATATATGTCACGCTGTCGGGGATGGTTATGCTTGTAAGACTGTCACAGCTATAAAAAGCACCATAGCCGATAGATGTTACGCTGTCGGGGATGGTTATGCTTGTGAGACTTTTGCAGCCACGGAAAGCACTATCGCCAATAGAAGTTACACCATCGGGAACAACGACATCACCGCCATTGCCTTTATACTCACAAAGGATACCATTTCCCACTATAACCATATCACCGCTATAATTTTCGAGCCATGGGGTATTATTGAAAGCACCATTGCCGATAGATGTTACGCTGTCGGGGATGGTTACGCTTGTAAGACTTTCACAGCCCCAGAAAGCCCAAACGCCGATAGATATTACACTGTCTGGGATGGTTATGCTTGTAAGACTGGTACATAATTCGAAAGCACTATCGCTGATAGATATTACGCCATCGGGAACAACGACATCACCGCCATTGCCTTTGTATTTTATTAGCACGCCGTTCTCAACCTTGAAAACACCGTCATCAAGATTCAGTGGCTCCTGCGGTTTGATTTCCTCAACAGGCTCAGTAGTGCTTGTTGCTTCGGTGGTTGTTACCGATGAAGTCACAGCTTCTGTTGCAGAAGTAGTTGTTTCGCTGTTGGCATTGTCCGATTCGATTTCAGATTCCGTATGGCTGTTCTCAAGCTGCTCCTGCAGGCTGTTGTTCTGCTGCTGAAGTGCGTCTATCTGCTCTTGCAACTTTTCATATTCAGAATTGCCCGAACAACCCGTAAGCATCAGTGCCGCAAGGATAACTGATAATAATTTAGTTCGTTTCATAATAAACCTCTCCTTTGATCATTCGACATAATTTCCTATGCCCTACACATTATATCACTTGCGCACGCGAAAGTCAAGCGGCAATTGACTTAAGTACATTTATAATAACACCATTATTTGGTATAATTATTTGAGGTGATATTATGATATACG
>JAGAKC010000401.1 GCA_017848155.1 Oscillospiraceae bacterium
CCCTATTGCCACCAATTTTGCATAAAAATAGAGCCGATGTTGTATCGGCTCGGGTGGTGTTGGTTTGTGTTCAAAGCTAGTGAAAAATGATGAAAGATGAAATTGTTAGTATTCTTAAAAATGGGACAGGTGCGACATCAGAGTGGTTTTTCGAAGCAAAATCGGTGATGCTCCGTCACCGAAACGGCGATGTTGCCGTTTGCGAAGCAAACCTGCGACACCGTGTCGCAGGTCGCCCTCTGAGGCGGTGCATCCAATGCACGCATTATGCCTTCGGCAAAACGCTCTTTGGGACGACTGCAACAACATCGTGTTGTCGCACCTGATCTGCTTCTATTGAAAATTTTTGCATATTCTGCACTGTTTTTTCAGTACAGATATCTCCCGATAACATCATCGCTCCACACATGGACCTCAATATACCGCTCGGGACCATGCGCTCCATCATCATTCCAGTCCTGCGGCAGGCCGTATTTCTCAATGATGCCGAGTATCTCCTCATAGGTGTAGAGCTGCTTGCGGTACTCCTTGCCATCGGTGAAAGCGTCGCTGAAGGTGGGCATGGAGTCGCCGTAGGTAAAGGACAGCTTTCGCACATCGAACTCCTCAATGGGTATTCTGATAAAGGTGCTGTTCTCAAACCATGTGCTGAGCCACGGACTGTGCTCAACGACCATATAATGCGGCGAAACACGCTCGGTGATTATGCCTTTCTTGGCGCACTCGGTGCGGAGTATGGCTTCGCAGTTGCGGCGGTATTGCACATATTTGTCATGCCTTGTTGCACTCTGCGAGTTTGGTCGGGTGTTCTTTATTTCATCAAGCACTGCCCTCGCCTCATCAGGAGATATAGCTGTGAGGCTCTTGAACGGGCCTATGGTGCTGTCGTAGTAGTGGTATAGGTACATTCTTATCCCTCCGCTCTCCGCTTCTCCAGCACCGCCATTCTCTCTCCGATAAGCTGCATAAGTTTCTGCTTCATATCCTCGGGGAGGTAGGAAGCCTCGCACATCGACAGATATTCCTCACGCATTGCGACAACACGCTGTATCAGCCTTTCCGCCGACACCGTGGGCAGACCGATGGTCTCAGCAAAGATAAGGAAATCCTTGCGGCGGATATTCTGCTTCTTGCCGTTCAGAGTGAGAGCAAGCTGCTCCTTGTCGCTAGGCAGGACAACATTTGCGGAGAGCATATCATACGCCGCTGACAACGTGAATTCGCCGCTGCTTTCCTTGCCCTCGATAAGCGAGAAATTCTTGAGATGCATATCCGAATTTCCCACCGCAAACGAGAACACAACACGCAGAAACAGCTCAGCAAGGTCAGCGCCCGAGGCTGCGGAATATCCCGTCACAAGCTTGCCGCAGCGCTCGTATGAGCCACGGTATTTGTCCTCAGTGAGCCTGCCGTCAAGCTGACAGAAATCCTCCATTGCGAGCATTGAAACGCTGCCCTTTGAACGCACCCTGTCGATACGCTTTGTAATGTACGCAAAGGTGTTCTGTGCCGACTTCACCAGTGCAAATGGCACGGTGCTTATCTTGGTCGCCTGCGCCATACGCATGACGAGGTACTCCATTTCGGGCAGAGCGGGGTACTCCTCCGTCTGCGGCTTCAGAATATAACCCGTCGGGTAGTTCACAAGCGTCAGGCGAGGCTCTCTGCCCTCGGTAAGGTGCAGGGACAGCTTCTTCTGCACGCCGGGGACGGTCAGACCTCGGTCGGTGCTGTCCTGTGCAAGGCGGTCAAGCACCTCCTCCGAGATATCGATATACGGCATACTTGATGTGCCGAAAAATTTCTTTATGCAGCGGTCATGCCAGCCTGCCTGTGATTTAGTATCAGCAAGCGGCTTTCCGCAGCACAGGCAGCTTGTAAGTCCGATAAAAGCTACACTCTGAGCATGGCTCTCAGAGGGCGCAGCAGGCTCGTTTTCCTGCGGCACGGTGTCAAGACCTGACCTGATACTCACGCAGCCGATAGGGTCCTTGCAGGCGGCGAGCAGCAGCCCGAAGCGGTCTTTATAGCTCAGCTTCCAGTTCTTAATAACGATATCCAGCAGCCAGCCCTCGGGGATAAGTCCGTCAAAGAACGAGAACAGCGTTTTAGACCTGAACTCCTCGCTCTGCAAGGGCAGAGTAAGGCTCACAGCCGCCGCATTGTCAGAACGCAGATACTCCTCATCATACGCAAAGGAATAGCCGTAATCGGTCTCGCTCAGAGTGCCTGCAAAATCTTCCCGAACATACACAAATGCTTTTCTGTAAGCCTCCATTATTCATCCTTTCTACTGTATGCGATTACTGTGCAGTTTAGCGTTTTTTCTGGTTTCGCGAATCAAAACCACCAGTTGAACTGGTGGTTTGCTCTCGCCCTTCAAGGGCGTATTACCGGCTTGTGCCTGAAGGCACACTGAAAGTCTGGCAACCGCATC
>JAGAKC010000402.1 GCA_017848155.1 Oscillospiraceae bacterium
CATGACACAGGATCGTAAACATATAATCGACTGCACGCATATAGAGGTGACAAGAAACCTCGGCGGCGGAAAGAGTGGAAAATATGCGATCACAGCGAGTACAATGGGCTTCACCGGCATAGTGATGCTCGGAACATATGCCGAAGAAAAAAACGCAATGGACGAGCTTGAAAGAATATACATGGCGTTTTCAAACGGTGAAAAATGCTACACTGTAAGATGATAGGTTATAGGAGAATATTATGGAAAGTATTCTGACAGCAAAAGGACTTACCAAAAAATACAGCAAATTCACTCTGGGAGAGCTGGAGCTTGAAATACCAAAAGGCTTTGCGACTGCGCTTATAGGCGCAAACGGTGCAGGAAAAACAACGCTCATCGACATACTGTGCGGCGTCACCTTAAAGACCAGCGGAGAGGTCACGTACTTCGGCGAAAGCAAAAGCATAGAAGACGAGAACGTGCGTGAAAGGATAGGATACTGTGCAAGCAGCTCTTTCTTCCCTCAGGGATGGACAGCGAAGGACATCGCAATATCGATGGAGATGGCTTACAGGAGCTTCGACAGAAATAAGTTCAGAGAGCTTTGCGAAAAGCTGGAGGTGGACAGTGAAGCTACCAAAAAGCCTAAGCCTATGTATAAGCAGTCTGACGGAAACCGTATGAGGACGAGCCTTGCAGCGGTATTCGCAAGAACAACAGACCTGCTTGTGCTGGATGAGCCAGGTTCATCTCTTGACCCTCTGATGCGTGACAGGCTCTGCGACAGAATGAGGGAATACCTCGATGACGGTGACGGTGAAAAGTCGATACTCTTTTCCACGCACAATATTGCGGATATGGAAAATGCTGCCGACTATGCTATTTTCATGGACAAGGGCAAGATCATCGAACAGGGCTTTGTAGAGGACCTCAAGGAAAAATACATAATAGCACGTGGTGCGGCTGAGGACTATGACAAGGCGAAGGACATGCTGCTGTCCCACAGCAGGAATCGTACCGTTTTCGATGGTCTTGCACTCAGCGAAAATGCAGAAAAGCTTGCCGCTATGGGTGTAGACAGTGAAGCTCCCACATTACAGCAGCTTAGTATAGGTCTGCTGAAATACGCGGAGGAGATAAGATGAAAGAAATACTGAAGTCTGTACGCATCTTCACTGCGCAGCAAACCATAACAAGCATGCTTACCGTACTCGTCGGCTTTTTGAGTGCGTATGTATTCATTGCATTGCTCGGTGTTGTCGTAATGTTTACGGAAAAAGCCGATCCCGACAGCTTCTTTTCAGGCTTTATATCAGGCTTTGTGCCGTCTTTTACCGTGCTGATCCCTGCGGCAGGTGTGTTTTTTCTGAGCGCCATATACAATTACAATCAACCGATAACTCCGGGATACAAATACTTCCACAGTCTGCACGACAGCGAGGAGCATTTCAAGCGAGCTATCATCGGCGCAAATATCATCGCCCTGCTTACAGGTGTTGTCGGCACGGGTATCAATGCCGTACTGCAGATCTTTGTTCCCGAAATGCTCAATATACTGCTGTCCCCTGCGGTATGCCTGCTTGGAACGGGTCTTATGAATTTCTCGGGACATATAAAAAACAGCCTTGTGCGGTTTATCATGATAATGCCCATATTCATGGGAGTAGGCTTTCTCACGGGATATATGTCTTCTGCCGAGGAAGATGGAGAAATTCTGCCTGACACCGTGCTGATAATAGCTGTTATCGTTTCTGCGCTCGTTTATATTGCAGGTCTTGTATTCACACTTATCAGGTGTAAAGCATCATGGAGGTCTGACAAATGAAAAGTCTTAAATACCTGTTCAATAGAGGATTCAGACCCATACGAACGTCTATCCTCAGCGTTTTCGCAGTAGCAATGCCTGTACTGATAATGATATTTCATGATAATGCCGCTTCCGAGGACTACCTTATAAGCAAAATAGCACTTAATTGCGGTACGATGTTGATGCACATGGCACTTGTGATGCTGCTTTGCACCGAAACGACAGGCAATCGTCTGATAAGGTCTGCACCCATCTCTAAAGAGCTGCGCACATTCGGTATCCCGATGTTCAATATCCTACTTGGAGCATCTGCCGCAGCAGTAACGCTCCTGCCCTACACGATATTCATATTAGCTTCGGGACTTCCTCTGTCACATCTCTCCGATACGATTATCGTCACCGCAGTAATGATATTCTTTTTTATAATATTGGGTACTGTTGCCCTGCACCTGAGATATGGTATGGTGCTGCTTATATATGCATATATCCCTGTGTGCGGTCTGATGTTCTTCCTTAGTGACGATCAATGGAACAACGGTTTCGGAATGGAGCTTTGGCTTTCTGCCGTGATATCAGGTGCACTGATAGCAGCTGCTATAGCAACAGTTTTTATCATAAGCCGCCTTTTCTATAAGCATTCCGACTTCAAGGCATATCAGCAGAACATGTCATCAACATAACAAAACCACAACTGTGCAATATCTTCACAAAACTTTCACAAAAAGCACTTTTAAAATACATACACAGCAGTTATACTATAATCACTGAATGAAAAGAAATTCAGTACTGAACAAGACACCGATCCCTTTTCATATAATTACCAACCAAACCAACATAAGACCCCTGTGAGAATTCGCAGGGGTCTTATGTTTTGTATCGCTTCTTGACATTTTGTGAATATACTGTTATAATATTGAGGAAATATGTCACATATTATTTCAATATTTTTTGGAGGGAATTATTATGGAAACAATGGTATCAAATTTCTGTGAAAACTGCGGACAGAAGATGGTAAACGGCGTATGCCCCACCTGCCATCCCGAAGCATTTGTGCAGCCTCAGGCAGCTCCTGCGCCCCAGGCGGCTCCTGTTTACTCCGCACCAATGCCTGCACCTGCTCCCATGCCTGCACCTCAGCCTGCTATCTACAAGCAGAATGACAACGAGGGCAGATTCATCGACGCTGATGAGCAGGTTATCGCTCAGCTCGGAAGCGGCTACATAGGCACATTCCTTGCAGGCGGCGGCTTTACAAGCAACGCTGCGGCTGTAACAAACAAGCGTGTATACTACAAGGGTACGGCATTCGCGACCTTCGGAATGGGTCTGAAGCGCTGCAGGATAACACAGATAATCGACCTTAAGGATGTCACATGTGTTGGTATCTACAAGCAATTCAGTCTTGCACAGGTGATCTCTGCCGTTATCTTTTTTATCATTGGCATCGTGCTCATGTTCGTTATTCCCAACGGCATTGGATTTGCTATCGGAATTCCCGTTGCACTCATCTCATTGGTTTCGTTCATTATGGCATTTGTAGGAGCAAAGACACTGTTCAGAATCGACTACGCAGGCGGTTGCATCGCACTTGACGTCAAGAGCTTCGCAAAGAAAGAATGCGAGGATTTCCGTGTTGCCATCTACCGTGCAAAGGATCAGATAACAGATTATCGCTGATAACAAATTAAATCAACAGAACAGCGGAAGCAGATCGATATACTGCTTCCGCTTTTCTGTTACAGGAAAAAGATCACACAAATTCCCACTCGTCAAACTCAAATTCGCCGTCTGTCACGAAATACAGATCGTGAACACCGCTCAACCCGGTTTCGGTATAGACCACCACAGGTTCTGTGCTGTCAAAGGATATTGCAGCAACGGCAGGAGAATTCACATCATCAAGACGAAGCTCGATAGTTCCCTTGCCGCTCACCTTTGCGGCAAACGCTTTGCTCGCCGTGCCGAGATCGACTCCCCGTACAGCTATCACCTTTTTGCCGCAGCACACTGCGGTGACTCCGCTTTCGTTCACTTTATACTCCGTATCGGTCAGAAATGCAGTTTCCGCCTGATGTACCGTATAAGGGTCAAGGTATTTTATCTGCGCAACACCTTTACGGTCAGCATCACAGAAATTTATCATTGTCTTTTCTTCATTTACAAGAACTTCATTCACGCCGATGCTGCGGAAGCCTTTCGTAATACCAAGCTCACTTTGCAGCACAAGTGTATGGTACAGCAGGTAATATGTACCGTTGAACCTGTGCAGATGCGTGTGGTTGTTGCTGTAGAACATGTTAAGCTCCCCGGGATTTCTAAGATAATATCCACGGTATTCCCAGCTCTCGGGGTCAAGAGGAGTATTTGTCGTCATGTAGCTCATAGAACAGGCAGGCGGTGCGGATAAAAGCTGATCTCTGTCCCATTCCAGCCTTGTTTCCCACGAGTTGTTGTAGGTGTAGATATAAGTGCCGTTGATGTAATTAAGCTCGCTCGCTTCAAAGAAATAGGGGGCAGGTATCACGGCGAAATCACTTCCCAGTGACAGCATATCACCGCCAAGCTGCACGATCCTTGTGGAGCCGGGCATATACTTGCTGCCGCCCTTTGCAGTGCCGCCGCCAAAGCTGAGCCAGCCCGTACCATCGTCATCAATAACGACACCGGGGTCAAAGGGATTCGGACAGTCCTCCAGTCCCTCCATACCTGCGGAAATGAGCGGCTTTCCGAGCGGGTCAGTCCACGGTCCCGCAGGATGTGTCGCCGTGAGCACTCCCACACCTGCACCGCTGTTGGAAAAGTACAGATAGAAATGGGTCTTTCCGTCCTCCTCAACACGTGAAGTGATGTAGGGCGCCCAGCTGGCTATTATCCACGGTGCAATCTCCACAGTATTTATCTCGCCCTCATACCGCCAGTTGGTCATATCATCGGTGGACATGATGACAAAAGACTTTATCCTTTCATATGTGTTGTCCGAGTCGCCTTTTTCAAGATACTGCTGATGATCACGCGTACCGTAAACATACAGCCTGCCCTCATATTCCACAGATGTTGGATCGGCGCAGAATACGTTGGTAAGCAACGGATTGTTCTCCCCGTTTTCCGCCTTGAACAGCGCAGAGGACGATATCTCACCCAATGCTGATGTCATATCAGTTCCGTCTACAGGCGCAGAAGCAGCCTTAAGAGAAATACTGTCCACAGTAAATACATCCTCGCTTTGTGCGCTGTCAGAGCCGCTCTGTGAGCCTGTGCCCGTACTACAGGACGAGAGCATCGAAGCTCCTGTTATGACAGCCATAAGCATCATCGCAAGTTTTTTCATTTTACACCTCCGCAGAGTATTTCGTTATCCTCATTTTACCACGTACCGTCATATCCGAAAATGTCCGACCGTGCACTGAAAGATAACATTTTGTGCTGTAGCGTGAAGTTGGCAGTATTGTCCTCATGGCAGAAATGTGCTTATATAGGGTGATACGACCGTAATATCCGCAAAGGCTCATGCATATAATTCACCGATAAGCGGTCTGCGTATAATGCAGAAAGGAGAATTATATGGATGATATGAAGAAGCTTGTGGAGCGATACAAGCGAGAGCTTATGGAATACAGCAGGGCAACGAAAACCACGCCTCCCACAGAGCAGATGTTCAGCGAGCCTGCATCAAGCCTGCCCCAGAAAGAGGAGCGCTCCCCCGAAGTGATAGGCTATTCCGACAACGACAGCTTCATGAGCGCATTCAGCGATATGTTCCGTGAGCTGCCCGATGAAAAGCATGGCGAGCTTGCCGCAGAGGATATGCCGCAAGAGATCACGGAGCTTGATAACAACGATTCGGATGAAATATCTGCTGCACCCGATGAAGCTGATACTGTTGTTTCTGCCCTGACCGAGGACAACGGAGTTTCAACCGTCACTCCCGAAAAAGCGGAGGAGCTGAACGATATCCCCGAAAGCGGAAACGACCCCGATGAACAGCTTGCAAAACGTGATTTTGAAGATCAGCAGCCCACAGTAGATCCGCAGGAGGATATACAGCCGCTTAAGCAGGACGGAACAGCAAGACCTGTACCTCAGGAGCAGACATACTCCACCCTGCAGGATTACACCGACGCAAATCCAAGACGTGGCACCGTCAGATTCCGTACGTACACCGCACGTGGAGCACTTCCTGTCAAGGGCGCAAAGATAATCGTGTCGAAGCCTATCGGCGGCAGAACGCATGTGTTCTATACCCTTGTGACCGACGAAAGCGGACAGACGCCGATCATCTCACTTCCTGCGCCGCCGAAGGAGCTGTCCGAATCTCCGGACAGCCCCATCACCCCTTATGCAATGTACAACGCACTCATTACCGCAGACGGCTATAACGATGTTCAGATACAGAATATGCCCGTGTTTGAGGGTATACTGTC